>RFHO01000276.1 GCA_003696385.1 Planctomycetota bacterium
GCGATCAGGTCCGGATCGGCGATGGCGAAGCCGCAACGAATGCCCGCCAGACTGTACGACTTGCTGAGTGTCCGGGTGATGATCACCCGCTTGCGATGCGACGAGTCGATCATCGGCAGCCCCGCGGGCGTATCGCAGAAATCGGCATAGGCCTGGTCGATGACCAACACTCCGTGCGGCGGCAACAGCCGTTCGAGTACGTCCGGCGGCCACAGTGTGCCGGAGGGCGAGTTCGGGTTCGGCACGAACAGCACACGACAATGGCGCAGGCGTGCGGCCGCGGCGGGCAGGTTCCACGACCAATCGGAGTTCAGCGGAATCCGAACGCTGCGCGCGCCCTGCAACTCGGCCAGCGTCTCGTACAACACGTAGCTCGGATATGGCAGGGCGACCGTCTCACCGGCGTCGACGAAGGTCCGCATGATGATCGTCAGCACTTCGTCGCTGCCGTTGCCTGGCAGGATCCAGTCGGGATCCAAGCCGAAGACCCGACCGATCGCTTCCCGCAATGGCGTGGCCAGCGGATCGGGATAGACGTTCAACCGCCCACGAGCCGCGGCGGCGATGGCTTCGCGCACGCGCGGAGACGGCGGGTACGGATTCTCGTTGGTGTTCAGCTTGATCCAGCCGCCCCGCTGGGGTTGCTCGCCGGGGACGTAGCCGGTGATTCGCGAAACGATCGGCCGGAAACGCGTCATCGGAGACCTGCCGCTTTCTCACAGGAATTGAGCAATTCACGAGAGCTTGCCGTCCGGGAGCACGGCCGTGCGAGCCGGACGCGAATCGAAGCGCAGTGCGCCCAGGTGTGGCCATCCTCACAGCGCGCCGTCGCGGCCGGGACGGACCGGCGGAGTATAGCCGGCTGGAACGGTCGATGTGAGGGATCGCCGCGGAGCGCGACCGCATGAGCGGTGACGAGCGACTCGGCTGCCGATCGGAGGGCGTTTTGATATCGTGCTGCACCGCGTCGCCGTGGGCGAAGGGATACGGTCGAGACACACTGGATCGGGAGGCCGACGAGGTGCCGGTGCTGGTTCAGAAGTTTGGTGGGACGAGTGTGGCCACGGTCGAAAAGATCCGCGCAGCTGCGCTGAGGGCTGTGGAAGCAAAGCGGCAGGGATATCAGGTCGTCACGGTGGTCAGCGCGCGGGGGAAGAAGACCGACGAACTGGTGGAGCTGGCGCACGCCGTTTCGTCCGATCCCCCGCCGCGGGAGATGGACATGCTGCTGTCGACCGGCGAACAGGAGTCGGTCGCTCTGGTGGCGATGGCGATCCACGAACTGGGCGAGCCGGCCACGAGCCTGACCGGGGCGCAGATCGGCATCATCACCGATTCGGCGTTTACGAAGGCACGGATCAAGCGGATCTCGACGGATCGTATCCGGCGGCTGTTGTCGGCGGGCCACATCGTGGTGGCCGCGGGGTTTCAAGGCGTGGACGAGGACTTCAACATCACCACGCTGGGCCGGGGAGGGAGCGACACGACCGCCACGGCCCTGGCCGCCGTCCTGCAGGCCGAACGCTGCGACATCTACACCGACGTGGAAGGCGTCTTCACCGCCGATCCGCGGTTCGTGAAGCAGGCGCGCAAGATCCCGCGGATCTCCTATGACGAGATGCTGGAGCTGGCCAGCCTGGGGGCCGGCGTGATGCATTCACGGTCCATCGAGTTTGCCAAGAAGTACAACGTGCCGTTGTGCGTGCGGCCGTCGTACTGCGAGGGCGAGGGAACGGTGATCGGGCCGGAAACCGACGGGCCGCAGCCGGTCGTCACCGGGATGGCGTTCGTCCGCAACGAAGCCCGCGTGACACTGGGGGGCCTGCCGGACCGGCCGGGAATCCTGCGATGCATCTTCGACCACATGGCCCGACGCAAGATCGCCATCGACATGGTCGTGCAGGACGTGGCGACGGACAACCGGGCCGAGATTTCGTTCACCGTTCCGGAGCCCGAACTGGCCGGCGCACTCTCCGCAGCGCATGCCGCCGTCGCCGAAATCGGTTGCGGCTGCGTGCGGGAAGGAACGGACGTGAGCAAGGTGTCGGTCGTCGGCAGCGGAATGAGGACGCACACCGGCGTCGCCGCTCAGATGTTTCGCGCCCTGGCTGAAGCGGGGGCCAACATCGAACTGATCACCACCAGTGACATCAAAATCTCGACGCTGATCGGGCGCGAACACCTGGACGCGGCTCTGGAGGCGGTGCATACCGCGTTTGAACTGCATCGCGATCAACCCGCGCCACCGCCGGTCGGAATTCGGCATGCGGCAGCGGCAGCGGCGTCCGCGGCCACCGGAAACCTCGAACGCGACGTGGTCGACAAGCTCGCGCACATGGAAGACATCGTGGTGTCCGAAGTGGAGTTCGATGCGGCCCAGTCGCGCATCCATGTCACCAACCTGCCGGATGTGCATGGGATGGCCGCACACGTGTTCGGTGCCGTGGCCGACGGGGGGATCATGGTCGATCTGATCGTGCAAAACATCGGTGCCAACGGCCGGGCCAATCTCTCCTTCACCGTGCCGGCGGCCGATGTGGATTCCTGTTTGTTGCTGGTCCGCGCGGCACTGGATGACCATCCGGACGTGCGGATCGCCCACGAACGGCAGATTGCCAAGCTGTCTGTGCTCGGGATCGGCCTGCGCAGTCACACCGGCGTGGGCCAGACGATGTTTGCGGCGTTGGCCGAAGCGGGCATCAACGTGCAGATGGTCAGCACCAGCGAGATCAAGATGTCGGTGGTGGTCGCGGCCGAGCAGGGCGAAGCGGCGCATCGGTGCCTGTTGCAGGCATTCGGCCTGTCGGAATCGCAATCGTCGTGATCGGACGATGGCGTTCCCGAGCGGCGCGCCGGGATCATCCGCCATAAGCCGAATAACGCCTGGTTCCGAAATGGAACAGCAACCGGTTGGCGATGAACAACACGATGATCCAGGCTGCTTCGATCGACAGTTCGCGGATCAGGGCGGGGCCGGTGTACCCCTCGCGGTGCTGGACGATCGCCGCCGGCACGTAGGCGAGGTACTTGAACGGCAGCACGCTGACCCAATCACCGAACCGTCCCAGCCAGTCCAGCGGGATCATGTGCCCGGAGAGGAAGTAGTTGATCATCATGTAGATGAACAGCAGCGAACTGACTTCGAGAAACCAGAAGCCGACGAAGCCGATGGCCGATTCCAGCAGGAAGCCGATCAAAAAGCCCATGATCAGCGATGCCAGGCAGGCCGCCAGAGTGGCGGCATCGGGAGCGCGGTCGAAATAGCCGCGGCAGAGGTAGAACACCAGGGCGAATGGCCCCGCGGCCACCACATAGTACACCAGCTTGTGGGCCACCCGGTGCCAGAACAGATAACCCAGCATGTCGATGGGCTGGGTGAGGAACTTCTTGATGGTTCCGTCGCGGATGTCGCGGGCGATGCCGCTGGCCAGACCGGGCATGCTCGAAAACGCCCGTCCCAGCATCGCCAGCAGATAGTACGAGACCATCTGCTCGTAGGTGTAACCGTTCATCACCCCTCGGGGCTGGCTGGTGGTGACGCCGTAGATCGCTGCCCACAGAAAGATCTGAGTGACGATCGGCAGGAAACGCACCAGCGTGGCGAACGCAAAGTCGCCCCGATAGACGAACCGTTCCTCGATGCACGTCTTGAGGATGACCCAATGGACGCGCATCCGAGACATCGCGCGCGCAACTCGCGTCGGAAGCCCGTCGGGAATGGACGAAACGGATGACAAGGCCGGTTACCCCGTAGCGGATCTGAAGGAAGCGCGGTGCCGCCGAGCCGCACGTGCCGGCGGTGCTCCGTCACAACGATAACCGACGTGATGCGGGGAGCACTCGCAACCTGCCACCGGGCTGCGAGCAAAACGCTGCGGAACGCGCGAGGGAATGCGAGCGGCGCGTCGGCCGCCACGCCGACCGAGATGTCTGCGGCCGCGGTCGCCGGGAGAGTATCGTCCCGCCGTGAGGCGGCGTCGCGCCCACTCAGTAGCGATAGTAGTCGGGCTTGTAGGGGCCGTCGACGGGCACACCCAGGTACTGGGCCTGCTTTTCGCTGAGCCGCGTGAGCTTCACGCCCAGTTTGCCCAGATGCAGGCGAGCCACTTCTTCGTCGAGCTTCTTCGGCAACGTGTAGACGCCGATTTCGTATTTGCCCGGATTGGTCCACAGTTCCATCTGGGCGAGAACCTGGTTGGTGAAGCTGTTGGACATGACGAACGAGGGGTGGCCGGTGGCGCAGCCGAGGTTCACCAGTCGTCCTTCCGCAAGGACGATGATCGCCTTGCCGTCCGGATAGACGAATTTGTCGACGGGGCCGCCCACGTCCGCCTCGGTTTTGATCCGGACCCGTTTGATGTCCGGATGGTTCTTCAGGTACGCGACGTCGATTTCCGAATCGAAGTGCCCGATGTTGCAGACGATCGCGCAGTGTTTCATCTGGTCCAGGTGCTCGCCGCGGATCACATCGCAGCAGCCGGTGGCGGTGACGAAGATGTCGCCGATCGGCGCGACTTCCTCGAGGGTCGTCACTTCGTAGCCCTCCATGGCGGCCTGCAGAGCGCAGATCGGGTCGATTTCCGTGACGATCACACGGGCACCGAGCCCCCGCATCGCGTCGGCGCAGCCTTTGCCGACGTCGCCATAGCCACAGACCACGACGACCTTGCCGGCCACCATCACGTCGGTGGCCCGTTTGATGCCGTCCGCCAGCGATTCGCGGCAGCCGTACAGGTTGTCGAACTTGCTCTTGGTGACCGAGTCATTGACGTTGATGGCCGGAACGCCCAGACGACCTTCGGCGTGCATCTGATACAGGCGGTGCACTCCCGTGGTGGTCTCTTCCGTCAGTCCGCGGATGCCCTTCAACAGCTCCGGATGTTTCTCGTGGACGACCGCGGTCAGGTCGCCGCCGTCGTCGAGGATCATGTTCAGCGGCTGGCCGTCCGGCCAATACAGCGTCTGCTCGATGCACCAGTAGTACTCTTCCTCGGTTTCACCCTTCCAGGCGAAGACGGGAATGCCCTTGACCGCCAGCGCAGCGGCCGCGTGGTCCTGTGTGGAGAAAATGTTGCAGCTCGACCACCGCACTTCCGCGCCCAGCTCGATCAGCGTTTCGATCAGCACGGCGGTCTGCACGGTCATGTGCAGGCAGCCGGCGATGCGAGCGCCTTTCAGCGGCTTGCTGGGACCGTACTTCTCTCGCAGCGCCATCAGGCCGGGCATCTCGACCTCGGCCAGCTCGATTTCCTTGCGGCCCAGTTCGGCCAGCGACAAGTCCTTGACTTTGTACGGCAAGACGCTTTGTCCGGTCGCCATGGTCCATCCTTTCCTCGATCTGTCGGGCAATCCTTTGAGCACGGCGGCCAGATGTCCGTGCACGGATCCTTGCTCGTGGAGCACTGTGAAACACTGAAGGCAGGTCGCCGGGCCCGGCTTGAGTCGCCGGCTGCGCCACGTTGCGTGCGGCCGCAAACGGGGCGAATCGCCGCGCGGCGCGAATCGCCGCGCCGGGTCAGCCGCCGCATGTCGCGGCCCGGCGGCGCACGCGGCACCGCTCGCCAACTCGGGGAGGCGAGACTACGGCGCGCGACGCGCTATCGTGACGGCATGCGACAGGGCGGCTCGCGAGAGCCCTGCCCGCCGGCGCAACAGGGGTACATAAACCACGGTCGGTCGCTGCGTCAACCGTTGTGCCGAATCCGGGGAAACACCGGACGCGGCGTCACTTGCCTCCGGATCCAAAAACGGATCGGGGGACGATGACGCCGCCGGCGCGGCGGGCTTCTCGGGCGGAACAGCCGGGGGCGTGGCTGCCGGTGTCGGTGCAGGCACTGCGGACGCCGGAGTCGGTTTCGTACTTTCGGGGGGCGACGGCACAGCCGTTCGGTCTTCCGGTGTGCCATCGGCCGGAGGCCGTGGACTGGCGGCCGGCGGGAGAAACTCGGATTCTGCCGGCGGCTTCGCCGGCGGGGCAGTCGTTGGAGGCTGGGCCGGAGCCGGCTTACGCTGCCGAATCGTCGTTTCGATGGTATCGGTCGCCGGCGCATCGGACGAAGGCCTGGGAGGCGTTTCGAGTCTGTTGGCGGGCGGGACGGCTTCGCGTGGCTGGAAGCCGTCGTCCGGCAACTGGGGTGACTGCTGGAACGTCGACGGCGGCCGGGAGGAATCCGCCGCTTTCGCGGCCGGCGCTGTGCCGCCCTGATTCACGGCGGCCGAGGACCCGACGGCCGGCGGATTTGTCTCGATGGTGCATACCGGACCCGCCGAGGACAACGTTGGCGGCGGGCAGGTGAGCACAGGTGACGGGCAGACCGGTGGGGCGTACGTGACGGTCTGCGATGGGCAGAACCGGGCGCCGCCGTTGGTTGCGCCCGTGGAGCATGCGGGGGGCAAGCCGTAGCGCGGAGCGGCACAGGGCGGGGCGACCATGCATCCGGACATTTGGCGTGCGATGCGTTTCGGACAACTCGCCGGATAGTAGACCGGCGCGTATCCGTAGCCTGCGTAGTAGGCGGGCGGCGGATAGTAGACCGGTCCGAAAATCGCGTTGTACAGCCACGGGATGACTCCGGCTTCCACGGGGGCGCCGACGCACATCACCAGGCAAACGGCGACCGCGAGAGCGGTGTTCCGTGCCCGCCCACTGGGACGCGGCACGATGCCGACCGGATTGCGTTTGAACGTCATAAGCCTCCCCTCCCATCGATGACGGATCGTTGCCGCTTTGCTGACGATGCCTGGTCCCGTCTCTCCGCCGGTGCCACCCGCATCAACGGCCGGGCGCGTGAAACCTCGACAGTGACGGTTCCGGGATGCCGTCGCGCAGCGTGCGTGGCTGAGAGATCACACACCTCCGCGGATGCGCGACCGACGCGGGAATGCGGACAGAACGGTTTGCGCAGGTTATCACGACGCCGGAGCGCTTCCAAGTACCTGCCGTCCGGCCGCGGCGCGACGGCAGGGTTGTGTCTGTCACGAAGTACGAGGGGGATCCACGGTATTCGGGTGCATCTTCCGGAATCCATGCGGCCACTTGAGAACGGAAGGCGGTCCGTGGATATTTGAAGTGTGACGGATCGCAACGCAGACGCCGGATGGGGGCCGCGTTCGAAGCGCTGATGGTCGAAGGATCCGAGCGATGGTGACGCAGGCGTGGACGGCGGAACGATTCGCCGAAGAGAAATTCGACCTGCCGGACGCCGGGCGCTGGCATGAACTGGAAGCCGGCGAACTGGTGCAGCTCGAGCCGCCCGACACGCTGCATGGTACGGCCGTGCTGAACTTCTCGCGGGAGCTGGGACGGTACCTGCAAGAGTACCGCGAAGGTTATGCGTGTTATGAGCTGGGACTGATCGTCCAGCGCCGACCCGACACGGTCCGGGTTCCCGCGATTTCGTACTTCGCGTCGGGGCCGGCGTTCGCCGAAACGGACGCGATCGTGACGGAGACGCGGCCGGCGCTTGTCGTCGAAGTGCCATCCACGCCTCTGCGGCGCCGCGGGCTGACGGACCGCATCCAGACGTACCTCCAATGGGGCGTGCCGTATGTGCTGGTGCTCGATCCGCAAACGCGCGGCGTGCAGTTTCACAGCCACACGCGACAGGTGCTGCGGCTTTCGGAAAGCGACGTGTTCGCGACCGAGCCGGACTGGCTGATCCCCGGATTGGACCGGCCGCTGCTGCCCGGATTCGCCATCGCGGTGGCCAGCATCTACGCCGAGCCCGAATGGTGGAATCCGGGGCGGCGGCGTTGAGCCGGCGGGCGAGGACGACGAGCGCCGGCCGGCCGGAACCAAGCGATTTGCTTGAGCGTTCCGGCCGGGACGGTCAGAATCGATCGGTCGGCTGCGCGTTTCGCGACCGGAGCGGGATCCGCCTCGCCCGGTGTCGGACGTTCGGTGGGAAAGCGGCCGACCCGGCGTAGAGCCCACTCGCAGCAAATCGGAGGGAATGCCATGACCGCGCGATCCACCACACGCCGCGACTTTCTGAAGACGTCGATTCGGGCGACGATCCTTTCCGGGGCGTTCGTTTCCACCAGTTCCGCTGCTCCGTCGCGGTCGCCGAACGAAAAGCTGAATCTGGCCGCGGTCGGCGTGGGCAACAAGGGGTGGCACAACATCCAGCAGTTGCGCAGCGAGAACTTCGTCGCGTTGTGTGATGTCGATTCGCGGTTCCTGGGCAATGCTGCGGATGCGCATCCGAAGGCGAAGCTCTACCGCGACTATCGGCGCATGCTGGACCGCGAACAGAACCGGATCGACGGCGTGGTGGTCTCCACCGCCGACCACTGTCACGCACCGGTGACGTCCGTGGCTCTGGATCTGGGCAAACACGTCTACTGCGAGAAACCGCTGACGCACACCGTCCGCGAGGCGCGGACCATTACCGAACTGGCGCGGCGGCGCAAAGTGGCCACGCAGATGGGTACGCAAATCCATGCCGGAGACAATTATCGGCGGGTGGTGGAACTGATTCGCAGCGGCGCCATCGGCACGGTGCGGGAAGTCTACAACTGGTGCAACAAGGCCTGGGCCAACGGGCGGTTCCAGAAGTGGGAGGGCCCTCCGCCGGAGTATCTGCGGTGGGATCTCTGGCTGGGGCCGGCGAAGGAACGCCCGTATTCGCCGAACGTCCATCCGTTCAACTGGCGGCGGTTCTGGGAGTTCGGTTCGGGGACCTTCGGCGACATGGCCTGTCATATCATGGACCTGGCGTTCTGGGCGCTGGACCTGGACGCTCCGACGCGCGTGCGTGCCAAAGGCTCGCCGGTCGACCCCGTGGGTTGCCCCGAATGGGTGATGGCCGAGTACGAGTTTCCGGCCAAGGGCGATCGTCCGGCCGTGAAGTTCTACTGGTCGGACGGCGGGAAACATTTCGACGCGGTCGCGCAATTGACGGATTATCGCAACGGCAAGCCGCTGAAGAGCTGGGGGCTGGGCGTGCTGTTCGTCGGCGACAAGGGGATGCTGGCGGCGAACTATGGCGATCGTGTGCTGTTCCCGAAGGAGCAGTACGAGAACTTCGAGCCTCCGCCGAAGACCATCCCCGACTCGATCGGCCACTGGAACGAGTGGATCCAGGCGTGCAAGACGGGCAGCCCGACGCTGTGTCACTTCGGTTATGCCGGTCCGTTGACCGAAACGGTGTTGCTGGGGACGGTGGCCTACCGGGCGGGCGAGGAGCTGCACTGGGACGCAAAGAACCTGACGACCGGCTCGACCCGCGGCGACGAACTGCTCACGAAGCACTACCGCAAGGGCTTCGAAGTCGTGGGCCTGAGATGAGCGCGAGCGGACGCGTGACGGCAGGCGTCTGGCCGCAGGTGCCTGCGTGCACTCTGCGCAACGATCGCGGAACGATCCTGCGGGGTCGGCTGCCCGGAGGCGGTCTCAGTGCTGGTGGCCGAGGATCTCGCGCTCGAGATACGTCGTGTCGATCTCGCCGTCGATGAAGGCGTCCAGATCGAGCAGACGGCGTGCCAGCGGGATGGTGGTCTTGATGCCGTCGACCACGAATTCGTCGAGGGCACGGCGGGTGCAGGCCAGAGCCTGCTCGCGGGTCGGCCGGTGGATGATCAGCTTGCCGACCATCGAATCGTAGTAGGGCGGCACGGTGTAGCCTTCGTAGACGTGCGTGTCCAGTCGCACGCCGGGCCCGCCGGGGAGGCGAAGCTTGGTGATCGTGCCCGGGCTGCCGCGGAAGCCGTGGTCGGGGTCTTCTGCGTTGATGCGGATCTCGATGGCGTGTCCGTGCGTGGTGATGTCCTTCTGCTTGAATGGCAAGGGCTCGCCGGCGGCCACGCGGATCTGTTGCTGGATCAGGTCGACGCCGGTGATCATTTCGGTGACGGGGTGTTCGACCTGGATCCGCGCGTTGACTTCGATGAAGTAGAAGTTGAAGTCGCGATCGACGATGAATTCGACCGTGCCGGCGTTGGTGTAACCGGCGGCTTTCGCCAGACGGACGGCCGCGGCGCAGATTTCTTCGCGGACCTTTCTGGGCAGGTTCGTTGCCGGAGCTTCCTCGATCAGTTTCTGATGCTTGCGCTGCATCGTGCAGTCGCGTTCCCACAGGTGCACGACGTTGCCGTGCGTGTCGGCGATGATCTGTACCTCGATGTGCCGCGGCCGCTCGACGTATTTTTCGAGGTACACTCCGGGATTCTTGAAGGCCTTTTCGGCTTCCAGGGCGGCGGCCTGCAATCCCGACTTGAGCGCCATTTCGTTGCGGGCGACCCGCATGCCCTTGCCACCACCGCCGGCGGTCGCCTTGATCAGTACGGGGTAACCGATCTCCTCGGCGATCCGCAGAGCCTCTTTCGGGTCGGTGATGACGCCGTCGCTGCCGGGAACGACCGGAACCTGGGCTTCCTGGGCGATCTGTCGCGCCGTGACCTTGTCGCCGAGCTTGGCCATTGCCTCGTGTGGCGGTCCGATGAATTCGATGTTGCACGCGCGGCACATTTCGGCGAATTCGGCATTTTCGGCCAGGAAACCGTATCCGGGATGAATGGCCTGGACGTTCCCGACCTCGGCCGCGCTGATGATTCGATTGACGGCCAGGTAGCTGTCGGTGGCCGGTGGCGGGCCGATGCAATAGGCCTCGTCGGCCAGTGACAGATAGTGGGCGCCGCGATCCGCTTCGCTGAAAACCGCGACCGTTTCGATGCCCAGCTCACGACAGGCCCGGATGATCCGCAACGCGATCTCACCGCGGTTGGCAATCAAGATTCGTTGGAACATTGCCCACTCGATTGCTTGGGTCGGCAGGTGACCGTGGCGGCGCGGTCTGCAGCGGTCGATCGATCACCCATGGTCTCACGGCGTATTCGTGCGGCTCGCCACAGGCTGCGGCAGGCTGCACGTACAGCCCACGGCGCGCCGCATCAGTCCGGACGCACGCGGAACAGCGGCTGGTTGTATTCGACCGGCTGGCCGTTTTCGACGAGGACTTCCACAATCGTGCCGCGGACCTCGGCCGGGATCTGGTTGAAGACCTTCATGGCCTCGATGATGCACACGATCGTGTCGGGCTCTACGTGCGATCCGACGGTGACGAACGGTGGATCCTCCGGGCTCGGTGCGGCATAGAAGGTGCCCACCGTCGGGCTCTTGATGAAGACGCCCTCTTCGTCCTTCTTCGATTCGGTGGCGGCCGGTCGGCCGGTTTCCGCGGAAGTCGACGGGGGCGGGGCGGCCGGAGCGGGCGGGGCGATGGGCGCGGCGGACGAAGCGGTTGCTTGGGCGTCGGAAGCGACGAAAGCCGCACCGCGGCGGATCCGCCAGTGATGGTCCGCACTGCGCAGGTTGATCTCGCTCAGGTCGTGCTTCTCCATCAATTCCGCCAGTTCACGGATCTGATCGACGGGGAAGACGACCGGGGTATTGGTGGCGGAACGGCTGCTCCGCGTCGTGCGAGTGGATTTCGCCATCAGCATGCTCCGCTGTGTGTGCTGGCTCGCGCAAGCGCAACCGAGCCGGACGGCGGCCCGAGGGACGCACGGCGTGGCGGAGCGTAATTGGCGCCAATGGCAGCGTCAAGGAGGGGTTCGCGATCGGAGGCGGCACGGACGCTACGTGGGCGAACGACGCGCTCGTTTCCGGAGGCCGCCGCACCTTGGCGATGGGCACAGCGCCCGCGGCGACGGTTCGGCCTGCGAGATCGGACCTCACGTGCGCCTGCGGGCCCGGAACCAGATGTGCTCGTTGCGCCCGTGCACTCCGGCGAGGCTGAGAGCCCACCGCGCGGCCGCCAACAGACGCCCCTTGAGGTTCAGATGCCGGAACGACTCGAACGGCCGTTCTCCGATCGCTACGACGTCGAACCGCGGCTCCAGCAATGCCCGCATGCGGTCGATGGTGAAGCTCTGGCGATGCCCCCAGCGGTGAAACGTCTCGCCACAGCAGGGACACACGACACGCTGTTCATCGAGGTTCTCGCGGGCGGGAACGGTGCCCAGCAGCACACCACCGGGCTTGAGGACGCGCGCGGATTCCTTCAGTGTGGCGGCGAGGGCGTCATCGTCGAGGTGTTCCAGGACTTCCGAGATCACCACCGCATCGAATTGCGCGTCCGGAAACGGAATTGCCTGCCCGTAGCCGACGCAAGCCCGCTCGCCCAGGGCGAAGGTCTGCCGGATCCGCTCGATCGTCCGGGGGTTGGGATCCAGGCAGAACACGTCCAGCCCCCGCTGCAGCGCAAGCCGCTCGAACGTCCCATCTCCCACACCGATGTCCAGTACTGCCGCGGGCGGTCGGATCTGACGGCAAAGGAAACGCAGCCGCGGTTCGCTCTGTTCGAAGCGTTCGATGGCCCGGTTCTGGTAGTAGTCCCACAGACGGTCCTGCTCGGACTGCGGGGGCGACGCCTTGTCGCGTTCGGAATGCGTGGAGTCGGAGTCCATGGTGCGCATGCTCGCCGAACGAGCCCCGGGAGCGGAAGCGATGAAGACTATCGATCGTGTCGATCGGTCGATCCGCGGCCGTCAGCGTGCGCGGCGCGACGAAAGAAGACGAGGACGACAAGCCACGCGCCGACCACCGCCCACCAGGCCGGATGACCGAAAACCGCTGTGGCATTGAAAACCGCGAACATCACGCAGGCAACCGTCAGGGCATGCAAAAGGTCGCGGCTTTTGGCGCAGCGACCGCGGACCGCGCGTCGCGTCGCCATTCGCAGCCCGAGCCGGGCGACGTCGATGCCCCACAGCAACGTGACCGCATAGTTGAAGTAGAGTCCGCCGCCCCAGTGCACGCCGATCACCTGAGCGGTCCGTTCCGCCGTGTGCTCCAGCGCCGCGGTGTGGCTCCAGTGATGCACGACCGCAAACGCCAACAGTTCATGGAGCACGAGCATTACGAAGGCCGCCATCCAGCAGAGCGCTCCGATCCGAGCGGCCAGGCTGGTCGCGGACTCCTCGCCGGCGGCCGCGGCCGTTGGTCGGGCTTGAAGCGCGACGGCGGCCAGCGTCAGCAGCGCGGCAACGCGCGCCGTCCAGACCACCGCAGCGGGGGCGTCCACGTCCGGTCACTCCCGTCGTTCGGGCCGCGCCGCCGACAGGGCGCTGGTGCGGCCGGCGATTGCACCGCGAACGCGTCGCGCAGCGCGGCCCATGGGCCCTGCGGAATCGTGGTCTTCGACCCGGCCTCGGCACTCCTGCAGCGCATCAGGCTCCGAAGATCGCATCGAGGACGGATTGGGGCAGCATGAAGGACTCGTCGATTTCGGATGCGGGATCGACGATCTTGTCGTCGCCTTCGTTGCCGGCCACCGTATCCACGCTGCCCTGTCCGTTGACGGTGTCGTCGCCGTCGCCACCGAGGGCCACGTCGCGGCCGGCTCCGCCAAGCAGCGTGTCGCGGCCGTCGCCGCCCAGCAACGTGTCGTCGCCGGCGTTGCCGATCAACGAGTCGTCGCCGTCGTCGCCGCTGATGCCGTCGATGCCATCGGCTCCGATGA
>RFHO01000277.1 GCA_003696385.1 Planctomycetota bacterium
TCCCGAGCGTACGCTCGTCAACGTGACATGCTACGAGCAAGTATGTCACAGGGAACCGCCGTGTGCCAAATCCGACCCGAAAAAGTGGGGATGAGTCAGGGCGTCGGGGGGTTGACGCAGACGCGCCCCTCGGTATACTTCGAACCGGAAAGATGATCGGCTCGGCAAACATCTACGGGCACCATCACCACCGTCGCAACGTGGCGCGGCCGGGGTGATGGTTTAGGTTCATCGGAGCGAAGTCAACCATCGACGCCGGCCCTCGGTCGGCGTCGTTTTTATTCATCGCCGAATCGGGGCCGCGGCGTCGAGCCAAACGGAGCCCCGGATGTCTCCCAAACGCGACGGTGATGTGCTGCGGCTGGCCCTTCCGAAGGGCCGCATTGCCGAGGGTGTGCTGACACTGCTGTCGGAAGCGGGTGTCCGGCTACGTCACGGCCCCCGTCAGTACCGCCCTGTCATTTCACTGCCGGATTTCGAAGTCAAGATCCTCAAGCCGCAGGCCATCGTGCAGATGCTGCGGGTCGGCTCACGCGACCTGGGCTTTACCGGAGCCGACTGGGTTGCGGAGTTCGACGCCGATCTGGTGGAGCTGTTCGATACCGGCCTGGACCCGGTGCGGCTGGTTGCGGCGGCGCCGGCGGGGGTGACGCTCGAGCAGCGCGTGGTGGACGGCCCGTTCATCGTGGCGAGCGAATACGAACGACTGACGCGTCGCTGGATCGCGCGGCGTGGGCTGGACGCGACGGTGCTGCGCTCGTTCGGTGCGACCGAGGTCTATCCCCCCGAAGATGCCGACTGCATCGTCGATGTGGTGGCCACGGGGGCAACACTGGCCGCGCATGGCCTCGAGATCCTTGATGAGCTGATGACTTCGTCCACACGGCTGTACGCCAGTCCGGCCGTCATCGAGTCCCCGTCTCTCAGGCGCCGGGCCGAGGACTTCGTCATGCTGCTGCGCTCGGTTCTGGAAGCTCGGCGTCGGGTGATGGTCGAACTGAATGTGTCGACCCGGTGCCTGGAGCACGTCGTCGCGATGCTGCCGTGCATGCGTGAACCGACGGTGTCACCGCTGCACGGCGGGGCGGGGTACGCGGTCAAGGTGGCCGTGCCTCGGGACGAGCTGCCGATGCTGATCCCGCAGATCAGAGCCCTCGGGGGCAGCGACATCGTGGTGACCAGCCCCGTACAGATCGTGCCTTAGCAGGAGTCCTCGCCATGTTGTCTTCGCCTGCGCGACGCATCGTTCCGCGGGCCCGCCGCATTCGCGGTCTGGGGTGCTACCGGACCGAACGGCCTGTCGGGCCGATCGAGCTCGATCTGGCGCGCAATGAAGGTCCGGCGCCGGACGCGGCGCTGGCCCGGGCAGTGGCTGAACGATCTCGCGAGCTGATGCGGCGCTACCCCGATACGGATGAACTGCGCGGTCTGCTGGCCAAGCGTCACGGTGTCGACCCCGCGTGGGTGCTGATCACGGCGGGCGCGGACGACGCGCTGATGCGGGCCGCACTGGCGGTTCTCGATCCCGGATGCGAGGCGCTGCTGACGACGCCTGCGTTCGAGATGCTGCGGCGATATGTGCGCCTGGCCGGGGCTGCACCGGTCGAGGTTCCGTGGCTCGAAGGCGCCTATCCACTGCCGGATGTGTCGGGGCTCATCGGACCACGCACGCGGATGATCGTCGTCGTCAGCCCCAACAATCCCACGGGCGGGGTGGCAGAGGCCCGGCATCTGCGTGCCCTGTCGCGGGCCGCACCGGCGGCACTGCTTCTCGTGGATCTGGCCTATGTCGAGTTCGCCGATCAGGATCTGACCCCCTGCGTGCTGGGGCTGCCGAATGCTCTGGCCGTGCGCACGTTCTCCAAGGCATGGGGGCTGGCGGGGTTGCGGGTCGGCTACGTGCTGGGCCGTCCGGAGGTTGTCGAGGCCCTGCGCGCCGCTGGCAGTCCGTACGCGGTCTCGAGCATTTCGGCAGCCATTGCGGCGGAGCGCCTGCGACGTGACGAGGACGCCGTGATGGCCTTCGTCGAGCGTGTCCGGTCTGAGCGCGACGCGCTGACTGGGCTGCTGACAGAACTGGGCGCAGCACCTCTGCCATCACAGGCGAACTTCGTGCTGGTACGCGTCCGCAACGCCCGCGGATTGTGGGCATCGCTCGGGCGGTGCGGAATCGCCGTGCGGATCTTTCCGGGCGATCCGCTGCTGCGGGACTGGGTCCGCATCAGTTGCCCGGGCGAGCCCCATGCGTTCGACCGCCTTGTCCGGGCGCTGCGGAGAACGTTGGGCTGCCGGAAAGGATACGCAGGTCATGACAGACGCGCCACGTGAGGCCCGGATCGAGCGGATGACACGCGAAACGCGCATCCGCCTGCGGTTGCGGCTCGACGGCGAAGGTGGGCACCGCATCCGCACCGGAATCGGGTTCTACGACCACCTGCTGGCTGTGTTTGCTTTCCATGCCCGTTTCGATCTGGAGCTGGAATGCGACGGGGACGTGGAGATTGATGACCACCACAGTGTCGAGGACTGCGCCCTGGCGCTGGGGACGGCGATCGACCGGGCGCTGGGTGAGCGGCGGGGGGTGGTCCGCTTCGGCAGCGCCTACGCACCGCTCGACGAGGCGCTGGCGCGGGCGGTGGTGGACCTCTCGGGCCGTCCGTTTGCGCTGGTCTCGCTCGATCTTCGCCGTCCGCAGATCGGTGCGTTGGCCTGCGAGAACATCGAGCATGCGCTGTGTTCGCTGGCGGTCGCGGCGCGGACCACCTTGCATGTGGACCTGCTGCGCGGGCGGAACGACCACCATAAGGCCGAGGCCGCCTTCAAGGCGACAGCGCTGGCACTCCGGCAGGCCGTAACGTGGGACCCTCACGGAAAGGTGCCCAGTACGAAGGGGAGTCTGACGTGAACCGCGGCTCAACCGTGGCCGTCGTGCGGACGGGCGTAGCGAATCTGGCATCGGTTCTCGCCGGGCTACGTCGGGCCGGCGCATGTCCGGTGGTCACCCAGGACCCGCAGATGGTGGCCGAAGCACCGCGGCTCGTGCTGCCAGGCGTGGGATCGTTCGGAGCGGCGATGGAGCGGCTGGAGGCCAACGGGTTGACCAAGCCGCTGGCGGCGCGCATCCGCGCCGGGCGTCCGACACTGGCCATCTGTCTCGGCATGCAGTTGCTGGCGTCGGCCAGCGAGGAGAACCCGGACGTAGCCGGACTGGGTGTGCTGAACACCCGCGTGACCCGCTTGCGTGCCCCGCGCACCCCTCAACTGGGATGGAACAGGGTCGAGCCCGGGCTGGACTGCATCCTGCTCCGCGGCGGATTTGCCTATTTCGCGCATTCGTACTGCCTGCGCCATCCCCCACCCGGGTGGCGCGTCGCGTTTGTACAGTTCGGCGAACGTGTTGTGGCAGCACTTGAACGTGATGAGATCCTGGCGTGCCAGTTCCATCCGGAA
>RFHO01000278.1 GCA_003696385.1 Planctomycetota bacterium
ACGTCGCGCACCGGCGAACGGGACGTCGCCTCCGCGCGTCGGCTGCCGACGCCGCTCCTTCGTTGGCAATTCCTGGTGGGCCAGTGGCGCGGCGTCGGCCAACCCCGCCGTGGCTCGACACGGGGTGCGTGGCGGGAGACGCTCCACTGGCGGTGGGACTTCACGACGAACGCTCCCCGGCTGGTCGCCACTCCACGCGAAAGCAAGCTGTTTCAGTCGTTGTCGGTTTCCTGGAACGAAGCAGACGCGCGGATCGTCTTTTCCGTGGCACTGGCCTCCGGAGAGCGGGGCCGATTCCCGGTGAAGGCCGGCGTGACGGACTTTTCGGCCGAAGCGGCAGCCGAACCGCGCCGGTCGGCGGACGTGCCAAACGGTATTGCCGCCGGAGCCCCGAGCGGAAACAATCCCCGCGCACGGTCGGAGTGGGTGTTGCGGCTGGATCTGCGCAAGCGCAACGAAGACCGCTTCGTCGTGACCCTGTACCGACGCCACGCCGCCAGCCGGTCGTGGTCGCGCGTGGCGGAAGTGGCCTATCAGCGGATTGGAACGCGGCTGGCCGCCTTCGACACCTCCGGCCCGGTGTGCGTGGTCACCGGCGGGCGGGGCACGATCGCCGTCACCCACGCGGGCAAGACGTACTACGTGTGTTGCAGCGGATGCCGGGAGGCGTTCGAAGCCGACCCCGAGGGTATCCTGCGGGAGTACTTCGAAAACCGCAAACGGACGTCAAAGGACGTCCGATCCCAGTGACTCCCCCGGATACATCGCGTTCGTCACGGAGCAGGCCGATGCTGGACGCACGACACCATCACCGCCGCGCCGGACTCGCCGCAGCCGTCGCTGCGCTGATCGGTGTTGCAACGGCTATCTGCGGCCGGCCGGGAACAAATCTGCCGTTCGCCGGGGCATTGGCGGATCCGATCCGTCCTGTGGTCGGCACCGGCGCGTCGAATTCCGTCGCAGCGGCACCGGGCCTGCATTCCCGCACCGGATCGACCGGAGTCACGCAACCCGCGGCGGCTCTTCGCCGCTCGCCCTCGGACCAACCGCCCGCCTCGTCGCCCGTCGGCGCCGCGCCCTTTCGCCCCGGGTACCTTCCGACCTCGGATCCCGCAGCCCGAGGAACAACAGCCCCGGCGAGGCAATCGTCCCCCGTTCGCCAATCGACGACGGGCGCAACGGACGATGCCGCTCTCGTCGAAAAGCTGGTCGGCCGATGGTGCCGGGAAAAGTTCGGGCGACGCCTACTGGAGGTGAAGCCGGACGGCACGGCACGACTGACGGTGGAACCTTCCGGATTCTGGAAGACGTTGTTCGGCGAGCGGCTGTGCGTGGACATCGAGTGGTCGCTGAAAGACGGCCGCATCTCCTATCGCGCCAAATCCGGAGAACCGGCCGACAAGGTCCGTCTGGCAACCCGGTTGTGGGGCAGTGCCTGGACTGAGATCATCGAGTCGATCGACGACCGCGCGGCGATTCTGCGCGACGTGCAAACTCAGGAAATCTCGAAGTGGACGCGGCTGCCGGCCAAGCCGTCCGCGGCCGCACCGCGCTGAAACGATCCACGCGAAACAACGCCGCACACCCGCGACAGCGCAGACGTCATCCGCGCCGTGTGAAACGGTTCAGGCAAATCACCGACCGCGTGTCGCTCACATGCGCACGCCGGCTCACCCCGCTTTCGTCGGTGCCGCCGGGATCACTGCGGCGGCACGGCCCGCACCGAGCCTCTCGCGGCGGGGCACTTCCGGCCGTTCCCCCGACACGCCGTCTTCAACGGCCCGCGAAGGCGATCCGCCGGTGCCGTCGGCCGGCCCTTCCCACACCACACCCATCACGTACTGCGCATACAGCCGATACAGGACCGGCACCAGGATCAGCACCAGCACCGTCGAAAAGACCAGGCCGAAACACAGACTGGTCGCCATCGGAATCAGCACCTGAGCCTGAAACGATCGTTCGGTCAGCAGCGGCAGCATGCCCGCCACCGTCGTCAGTGACGTCAGCAGCACGGGGCGGAACCGCCGCGGTCCGCTCTCGACCAACGCCTCGCGGAGCGGCATCCCGGAGCGAAATCGCGCGTTGATGAAATCGACCATTACGATCGAGTCGTTCACCACCACGCCGGTCAACGCGACCAGTCCCAGCACGCTGAACAGGGTCAGCGGCAGCCCCATGAAAACGTGTCCCCAAAGCGCCCCCACCAGGCCGAAGGGGATCACCGACATCACGATCGCCGGCTGGCCGTACGAATTGAACTCCAGCGTCAGCAGCACGAACATCGCCAGCAGCGCCACCACCAGGCCCAGAAACAGGCTCTGGATCGACTCGATGGTCTGTTCGTGTTGCCCCTCCCAGCGCACGCTCACGTGCGGATATCGCCTCAGCAGATCGTCGATGAAGGTCCGCTGCAGATCCGCGGTCACCTGCGCCGCATTGGCCCGCGCTTCATCGACGTCGGCGGTGATGGTGATCGAACGTCGCTGGTCAAGGCGGTTGATCTCCGAATAGCCGCGAACGATCCGCAGCTTCGCCAGCTCCGTGATCGGCCGCTTGATGCCGTCCCCGGGGTCGACGTAGATGTCGTCGAAGCGGGCCAGCGAGCGACGTTCCTGTTCCGGATAGCGGACCATCAACTTCACTTCGTGGCGTCCCCGCTGCAACCGCATGACCTCTTCGCCGTAGTAGGCGCCGCGGACCTTGGCCGCCACCGCCTCCAGCGGAATCCCCAACGCCTCCGCGTCCTCGCGCAGCTGCACCTGGATTTCCCACTTGCCGGGCCGTGAATCGTCGGCGATATCGATCACGCCGGGATAGGTCGCCAGCTTCCGCTTGCACTCCTCCACGGCCCGTTCCAGCTCGTCCATGTATTCGGCATCGGCCAGCAGCTTGAACTCGATCGGCTTGCCGCCGGGTCCCATCGCGACCGAACCAAAGGTGAGTGACTCGACCCCCGGAATCGGCGGCGTCTCGGCCCGCCACGCATCCACGATCTGCTGACTGGTCACCGACCGCTGCGTGTTGTCCACCAGCGCCACTTTGACCGTGCCGGCGTGCGAGCCTTCCGTCCGTTCGGCCGCTTCGCCCGGTGACTGCGAACGCACCTGGCCCACCAGCCGGTACGTCAGTCGCACGACCGGCTCGCCCCGCGCCGCAAACCGCTCGTTGACCCGCAGAATCGCCGCCTCCAACTGCCGCGTGGCCTCGTCGGTCACGTGCGCGGGCGTCCCGTCCGGAAACGTCACGTTCGCCTCGATCAACCGCGCATCCAGCTTCGGAAAGATCACCCACGGCACCATTCCGTTGCGAACCAGCCCCAGCGACACCACCAGCAGCGCGACGGCCGACGCCAACGTCAGCCATGCATTGTCCAGGCACCAGCGCAGCAGCGGCGTGTACACCCGCGCGATGAAGGTATCCAGCAGCCCGGCAAAGTGCTCCCGCAGCCACTTCAGCGTACCCGCCACCAACCGCAGCGGACTGAGCAGCACGTCCAGCAGAAACGCGGGAATCAGGAAGACGAGGAACAGCCGGCTTCGCTCCGCCGCCCGCTGGCGCACCCATTCACACCACGAGATCGCCCCACTGCCGTGCGCCTCGGCCAGGTGACACGGCAGCACCAAGGCGCTCTCCAGCAGCGAGACCGTGAGCATCGCGATCACCGCCAGCGGCAACACGGCGAAGAACTTGCCCATCACGCCGGTGACGAAGAACATCGGAACGAAAGCGAAAATCGTCGTCAACACGGAAGTCGTCACCGAGGGCAACACTTCGACCGTTCCGTCGATCGCGGCCTGCAGCACCGATTTACCCATCTCGCGGTGGGCATAAATGTTCTCCCCCACCACGATCGCGTCGTCCACCACGATGCCCAGCGCGATCAGGAACGCGAACATCGAAAGCATGTTCAGCGTCTGATCCATCTGCCAGAGCACCGCGCACGCACCGAGCACCGAAACCGGGATGCCCAGCGCGACCCAGAACGACAGCCGCAGATCCAGAAACAGCGCCAGCGCCAGAAACACCAGCACCAGCCCCTGCAGGCCGTTGCGTTTCAACAGGTCCAGCCGGTCCTTCACGTCGATCGACCGGTCGCCCCAGATCGCGAATTCGTATCCCGGTGGCAACTTTTTCGTCGCCACGTACCGCCGGACGGCCGCCGTCATCGCCAGCAGGTCTTCCCGCGCCGCCGCCTCGACCGAGATCGCCATGCCCGGACGCCCGTTGATCCGGCTGATCGACGTCTTGTCCGCGAATTGATCCCGAACGGTTGCCAGGTCCCCGACCTTCAGCACCGTACCATCCGGCTTGGTCACCAGCGGCAGCTCGGCAATCTGTTCGCCCCACACCCGCTTGTTCTTCCCCCGCAGCAGGTACTCCTGCGACGGATCCTTGATCGTGCCGCCGGGCAGTTCCAGATTGTGCTGGCGGATCCGCTGAGCGACCTGTTTCAGCGTCAGCCCGTACTTGCGCAGCGTGTCCTCGGAGATCTCGACGTCGATCTGAAACGGGCGTTCGCCCTGAATGTCCGCAACGGTGATCTCGGGAATCTGCAACAGTTCGCTGCGGACTTCTTCGACGATCCGCCGCAGCCGCAGCTCCGCACCAGGACGATCGTCGTCCGGCCCGACCACCCCAACCATGATCGCCGAATTGCGGATCGTGAGCTGCTGGATCTCCGGCTCTTCCGCCAACTCCGGAAACGTGGTGATCCGGTCGATCTCCGATTCCACTTCATTCAGCACACGCTGCACGCTGGGCACGTCCGTCCGCAGCTCGATCACCACGTTGCCCTGCCCCTCCTGAGCGATCGACATGACCTTCTTGATGCCGTCGATCGAACGCACGGCCTCTTCGATCTTCTCGCAGATGCCGTTTTCGACCTCTTCCGGACTGGCTCCCGGATACGGCACCTGAACGAGGATGATTTCCAGTTCGAACCGCGGGAATTCTTCGCGGCGCAACATCCAGGCGCTCAGGCCGCCGACGATCAGCACGGCAGCCAGCATCATGTTCATCGCCGGAGTGTGTTCGATCGCCCACGCAATCGCTCGTTTCACGACATCCACCTCTCACGCTGTGCCATCACACTCTGGCCCCGCGGCACATGCAGCGTCTCTTCCCGAGTCGACGGAGCACATTGCGGCCCGGCGTTCCACGCGCACATCGCCTGCCCACACGGCGACTCATCGATTCGCATTCGCATCCCCGTCGGCATGCGGTCCAGACGGCCGGGGGGCTGTCGCTCCGGACGTCTGACGCAACGCATCATCGGCCACGCGGACCGGCAGCCCGTCGAACGCCGCGGGCAGCGGCGATGTCACCAGCAGGTCGCCGTCCCGCAGATCGCACCGCGACCTCCACAACAGCACCCGCGCTCCTTCGATCCGTGCAACCGGTGCCGGCAGAATCCGCAGCCGACCGTTCCGCACCACCCACAGCTCGTTGCCCGGTTTCAATGCGGCTTCGGGGATCTCCCACAGCCGCACCTTCGGCCGCACGCGGATCCGCAGTTTCACGTACGCTCCGCTGAACAGCGTCGGAGGTCCGGGAATCCGCTCGCCGGCTTTCGCGTCCGAGGCTCCGCCCGCATCCGCCGTCTCGCGCGGTGAGTCGGCACCATCGGCCGCCGCCGTTTCGACGCCACGGGCGGCGTGTTTCCCGAGCGTCTCGCCCGTCGCCGAAGCCGCCGGCTTTGCCGCCACGGGCCGCTCGTCCTTTTCCGAATCGGCCCGCACCAGCGTCCGCGTCGCATCGCGGATCGCCACCGGCTCGGTGCCATCGACCAGCACCCGGCAGGGAACCATCCGCGTCTCGACGTCCAGCCCCGTGCCGTCATAGCGCGAAAGAATTCCCGACCAGACGTATTCGCGTCCCTTCAGCGTCAGGACCACCTCCGCAGGCGTTGGCGGAACCTCGAAGCGCCGCTGCGGCGCGATTTCGCCATGCGGCCCGACGCCCGCTGCCATCCAGATCCACATCAGGTCCGTCAGCGACAGACTGCACCGCACCTCCTTCTTTCCTGCCTCGCTGATTTCAACCAGCGGATCGCCCAGCTTGACGAAGTCGCCGGATTCCACGTGATCCTTGACCACCGTTCCCGACAAGGGTGCTCGCACCTCCGTTCGTTGCAGATCCACGCGCGCTTCTTCCAACTGGGTTTCGATCAGCGCGCGAGCGGCCAGCAATGTCCGGCGTCGTTGCCGCAGAGCATCCCGCTGATTCACCAGCGTCTGGTAATTGTTGCGTGCCGTCAGTTCCGCCCGCTGAGCTTCCTCGAGCCCGTTCTCGCTGATCGCATTCTGCGCCGCCAGCCGCTCCGCCCGTGCAAGCTGGCGTTTCTCCAGTTCCCACTGCCGCTCCGCCAACACGATCAGTCGCCGCGTGTTCTCGAGATCCACATCCACCGCCCGGATGTCTTCATCCGCCTGGTCGCGTTGCACCTCCAACTGCCGCACCCGGAGCTGGTAGTCCGTCGGATCGATCCGGAACAGAAGCTGTCCCGATTCGACGAAGCGTCCCGAACGGGCCCGATCGCTCTTCTCGACCACCCGCCCGGAAACTTCGGCGGCCAGCGTCACCCGCCGAAACGGCCCGGTCACACCATCACGCTGCAGCACGATCTCGCCCGTGAACGGCCGTGGAGACGCCACCTGCACCAGCGCCGCCTTTGCCTCTCCGACAGGCTCTTTGGCCACACCCGGGGGGCGACCGAACATCATCAAGCCCACGACTCCCGCTCCGACGACCACGAACGGCAGGATTCCGCGTCCCAGAACCGTCATCCGCGCTTTCCAATCGGCCATCGTTCGACTTCCTCGAGTCATCCCGCAGAACGCCTTCGTACAACTCTCCGCGACCTCACCAGTGCCCTGCCACAGCAGCGATCGCGCGGCCCTCCGACGTTCCCCGCGGCCTGTCGCGAGCAGGCACCGCCACGGACCGCTCACGTGCCAGCGCGGTCCTCGCCGGAAGAGCGACCGCTTCCGGTGGAAACACGCTCCGACCGGGACTCCGCTGCACTCGCCACAGAGGGATCCGGTGCATCGACCGAGCAGACTTCAGAGTCACCGTTGTCCGTAGCAGCCTCCACCGAATCACGGGGACGGCCCGCAACCTCTGCCCCGTTACCGTTGCCCTCTCCGGATCCGCGCGCCAACGCATCAATCGCGCTGAGGGAAAAACGGGTCACGTGATCCGCCACCTTCTCTACATCCAGCGCGCGGTCCGCCAGCGTATCGGGAACCAGCAACCGGACAATCGGCGCGGAAACGTGGTAAAACATGCACTGGCCAACGATGCTGAACGCCATCCGATGCAGCACCTCCTCGCCAAAACGTCCGCCGCTCAGCCGGTCCACGATATCCAGCAGCGTGCGGAACTGCGGTCGGATGAAGTCCTCCACCATCGCCCGACACGCCCCGGTCGGCTCGATCAGTTCCCGCATCATCAACTGCATCGGCCAGCCGAGCTTGTGGGAGGTGAGCATCCGTGTGCACAGAGCCCGGACGAACAGCCGCAGTCGTTCCTCCGGCGGCGTCTCGGGAGGCCAGACCGGTGGTGGAACGTTCTCCAACACGCGCCTGTGAGCCAGCCGTACAGACTCTATGTACAAGGACTCCTTGTCCCTGAAGTGATAGTTCACAGCCGCCACGTTGACGCCAGCCCGCGCACAGATTTCACGCACGGTGCCATGTTCGAATCCTCGCCGAGCGAAGACTTCCCCAGCGGCCTCCAGGATCCGATCGCGTGTGGAATCCGTCATGTCCGGTCTCCCGACGAGTGTTTCAAACAAGCATATCAAACGCTCGTTTGAACACAAGTCTGCGGCGCATCGCGACCTGCGATTTGCGGCCTCCCACACAGCCGAAGCTGCACGCCAGCAGCCGCCATGCCGCGGTTCCCAGGGACGCCATTCCGGGGCCCCCAACCAGTGGTTTGCATGTGTCGCGCGTCCGGATATACTGCGTGGTCGCGCGACAGACCGGCTGACCGCGGTTTTCCGCAAGCCGATCGGCAAACGGTCAAGCAGCGAACCACCGGCCGAGCCATGGTGGCCGTCGGCGAAGCGAGCATCGGAAAGGAGCAGGTCCGATGGGCCAGAAATGCGACATCTGCGGCAAGACTCCCAGCTTGGGGAACATGGTCGAGCAACGCGGCAAGCCGAAGTATCTCGGCGGCAACGGTCGCAAGACGACGGGTATCACGCGCAGAAAATTCAAGCCGAACCTCCAACGGATCCGGGTCCAGGAAGGCGGATCGGTTCGTCGCCGTCGCGTGTGCACGCGTTGCCTGCGGAGTGGCCGAGTGCAAAAGGCCGTCGTGCGGCATCCATTCGCATTGCCGGAGATCGACTGACGTTGACGGCCGGTTGCGGACCGCGGTCCGCGTCCGACGCCGCGAGCGGTATGCCGACGCTTCGGGACGGCAGGTTGGATTTGCAGGTGGCGACCGCCGTTTCGCGGACGCATCCGTTGCACGTGCCGCGCATCCCGGGACGCCGATCAAGAATCGAACACCCCAGGCCGACGTTGCTGTCGGCCTTTTTTCGTGCCCCGGGTTCGATCGAACCAGCCGCGCGTGACGTCACCGAAGCGGCCGTTTGCGTCACTTCCCCGATTTCTCACCGCCCCGAAAGAACGAAGCCGCGACGATGAACGATCCCGATTCCGCGAACGCCGCACTGCTGCACACTCCGCTGCACGACTGGCACGTACATCAAGGTGCCCGGCTGGTCGACTTCGCCGGTTGGCACATGCCTCTGCAGTACACCTCGATCATCGCCGAACACCACGCGGTGCGGACGGCGGCCGGCCTGTTCGACGTCGGACACATGGGACGGTTGGAAATCGCCGGTCCCGACGCGGCGGCGTTTCTGGATCGACTGGTCACGCGGCGCTGTGGTGACATGGCCACCGGACGCATCCGCTATGCACTGCTGACGAACGACCGGGGCGGTACGATCGACGACGTGCTGGTCTACAGGCTGCCGGACCGCTTTCTGGTCGTCTGCAATGCCGCCAATCGCCCGCGGGTCCTCCGCTGGTTGGACGCACACCGCGAGCAGGTGTCGGCCACCCTCACCGACCGCACCGAAGCGACGTTCATGCTGGCACTGCAGGGGCCGCGCGCGCTGGAAATCGCCCGGGACGTGCTCGGATCGGCCGTGGCTGCGCTGCGCTACTATCACGGCCGGTCCGTGGTGTGGGACGGCCAGTCGGTGCTGGTCAGCCGCACGGGATACACGGGGGAAGACGGCATCGAAGCGATCGTCGACGCGGACGCGGCGCTCGCACTGTGGTCGGCATTGTGGGAAGCCGGCAGGAATCGCGGGCTGATGCCGGCCGGTCTGGGTGCGCGCGATACGCTCCGGCTCGAGGCGGGCATGCCGCTGTACGGGCACGAGTTGACCGAGAAGATCGACCCGCTGACCGCCGGGTTGGAGTTCGCCGTGGATCTGGACAAGGATTTCGTCGGACGCGATGCCCTGCGGACGATCGCCGAACGCGGTCCGCAACGGACACGGGTCGGACTTTCACTCGACTCCCGCCGCATCGCCCGTCAGGGCTGCGCGGTCTTCCCCGCCGACGGTAACGAACGGATTGGCGAGGTGACCTCGGGCACGTTCTCTCCGACGCTGCAGCGTTCGATCGCCATGGCCTACGTGCCTCGCAGCTTCGCCGAAACCGGAACGCGGCTGCGTGTGGACATCCGCGGACGATACGAAACAGCGACGGTGTGCCCACTGCCCTTTTACCGGCGACCACGGAGTTCCAACGGGTGAACGGAGAACGCACATGGCGCTGATCAGCCCACCCACGCTGGTGTTCTATCTCGAAATGTGCGACCCGCGCGACTTTCGTCCCAAACCACCTCCACCCGGCTTTTCCTGTCGGCCGCTTGCGGCTCCCGATCCGGAACTGAACCGCTGGTTCTATGTGTGCGTGGGCAGCGAATACCGCTGGACCGACCGCTTGGACTGGTCGTACGCCCGCTGGTCCGAATACGTTCGACGGCCCCAACTGGAGACCTGGATCGCGCGGATGCATGGTCAGCCGGCCGGGTATTGCGAGTTGGAACACCAGGCAGGCGGGAACGTCCAGATCGCATACTTCGGCGTATTGCCCGACTTCGTCGGCCAGGGTGTCGGGGGCGCGATGCTATCCGAAGTCGTCCGCTACGCCTGGTCGCTGCCGGCAACACGCAGAATCTGGCTGCACACGTGCAGCAGGGACCATGGAGCAGCCCTGCCGAATTACCGTGCCCGCGGGTTTTCGGTTTATCGCATTGAGCCGCGACCGTGACGGCAGGCCGTGCCGTCTCGAAGAGCCGCCCCGCAGAGTCCCGGCAGTCTGCACCATCCTCGTCCCGCCGCCCGGGCGCTGCACCGTGAACCGCTCTCCACTGGAAGGCACTCCCGGCCCGACGCGGTAAAGCACCCGGTCGGCGTCTGCCGGTAACCACGTATCACGGTACAACGCCGCGCCGGAGGTGCCGTGAGGCGGTGGAGTGCCCCCGGCGTGCCTGCGGGCGCTGCGGTGGCAAAGTGCCCCGCAGACGCTCCAGCGAAATCGGTCACTCGCCATCGGAAACCACGGCACAGGGAGCGTACCAGTTGGCGAAATCGCCGGCATCGCCTCGGTCGGCGCGGTACGTCCGCAGCGTCACGCGCCGGGTGTCCGGAGGCAGTTCTACGTCGACACGCACAGTCGCCCCCGGTTCGCGAACCGTCCGGCTTTGCCACAGCAGCTCGTCGTTGTCGTCGACCACGGCGAACCGCACGGACGCTCCCACACCGCAGGTTCGATCCAGTCCGCAACGGGCGAGAAAGCGGCGCGAACGGTTTGGCAGGGTCAGGACGATGTCGGCCGCGCCCAGCACACCCCAGCCCAATGCGTAGCGGTCCCGGTCCGACCGCAGCGGCCATCCGCGTGCGTTGCGATCGTGCCAGACCGGCCAGACCGGCGGGCTCGCCGCAGCGCCGTGCCCTTCGCCACGGACCGGTGATGCCAGCAGCAATGCGCCTTTCCGGACCGACCGCGGCGTCAGCCACGCCAGCACCGTGCCGGCAGCCGCCCCGTCGGCACGCTCTTCGAACAGCGGCCGCCAGTACGGCTCGCGAACCACGCGTTCACAATGCTCGGCCGTCAGATACACGACGCGGCCGCCGATCGGCCGCGCGCGAAGCACGTCCTCGCGCGCAAACGTGATCGCCTGCCCCCAAGCCGCGGTCCCCTGCCATTTGCGCTCACTCTCCGCCGTCCGCAGATCTCGCAGCCGGAGTGCCGAACCGTCGTGCAGCAAAACGAGCCAGTGCAGTCCGGCGGGCACCGTGGGAAACACGGTCAACTCGGAATTCAGCACCACGGCCCGAACGATCTCCTGTTTGACGCGGACGTCGCCCAACTCGGTCGCGAAGGTGATTCCCGCGTCCGTCCACTCAGACAACTCTCCCCGCACCGGCAACCCCGAACTCAGCCACGCCTGGTCGTCGGAAGTGCGAAGCACCTCCACCTGACGAACAAGCGTGTCCGCCCGGGCCCGGCCAAGCGGCATGTGGACGATCACCGCCCGCACCGTTTCCAGGGGAATCCGCAACGGCACTTCGCTTCCCGACCGACGTGCCACGAGCGTCTCGTCTGCGACCCGCTCGACGGTCGCCGCGACGCGCTGGCCGTCGGCAAGCAGAACGAGCGAATCCGTCGAGCGCTTCGCATCGCTCCGCACGGCCTGGACACATACGACCTCCGGCACAGCGATGGCGCGCTCGCCGTCGGCCGTCCGCATGCGGACAGTGCGCTCGCCAATGCTGATCGATCGGACCGGGACCGGCTCGGCTGCTGCGGTCGTCTCCAGCACCCAACGCACCGCCGCGGCAGGGTCGCGTCCAGCCGTTTCATCGGCTGCCCCGGGCGAACGGTCGGGAGTGTTTTCCAAAACGTTCGCCGGCGTGCGGCCCGCGGTGGGTGTGCGTGCCGTTGTGTTCCCGCCGCCGTCGACTCGTCCCGGATCGCTGCGCACCGCGGATGCCGCCCGGCCATACCCGCCGTCAGCCGCAACCGATCTGCCCGTCTGCCCGGCCGGTCGTACCGTCAAGGCAAGGCAACAGACACCCAGCACGGCCGACCGCAGTCGGCATCGCCGCAGTCGCGCAGCGACGCCGCACCCCGCCCAACGCCGGTCGGAGCCCCCGCCGCCGAACCGCCCGGCCGGCTTGCCGGCTCCGCTGCGGACCGTCCCCGCTGCACCGCTCGCCCTTCGCGGCACGCCGGTCACTCCTTTCCTTCGCTCCCAGCCGCAAAGGCTGGCTCGGTCAGTCGAACGAGATTCGACCGCCTTCGCCCGCGCGTGAGCCTCCGGTCGTCGGCGCGTTGGCCAGAATGCGGTCGGCCAACCGCGAGAACGGCAGGCTCTGCAACAGCACCGTTCCGTAACCGCTCAAGGTGGCCAGAAAGAACCCTTCACCGCCGAAGAACATCGACTTCAGCCCTCCGGCCCATTCGATCGAATAGTCGATGCCCTCCGTGAAGGCGACGATGCAGCCGGTGTCGACGCGCAGCGTCTGCCCTTCCAGCCGCTTCTTCACCACCGTGCCGCCGGCGTGGACGAACACCATCCCGTCCCCTTCCAATCGTTCCAGGATGAATCCTTCGCCGCCGAAAAAGCCGGCCCCCAGCCGTTTGGTGAATGCGATCCCGATCCGCGTCCCCAGCGCAGCGCACAGAAACGCGTCCTTCTGGCACAGCAACGGGCCGTCGAGCTTCGCCATGTCGATCGGAACGACCTTGCCCGGATACGGAGCCGAAAAAGCCACCCGCCGCTTGTCCGCGGCTTCATTGGTGAAGTGCGTCATGAACGCCGATTCGCCCGCCAGCTTGCGCTTCGCCGCTCCCCACAGCTTGCTCAGCACGCCTTCGTCGGCGCTGCTGCCGTCGCCGAGTCTGGCCTCGAAGGTGATGCCGTCCTCCATGTAGTTCATCGCACCGGCCTCGGCGATCACCGTCTCTCCGGGATCCAGCTCGATCTCAACCATCTGCAAATCGGCACCGTAGATTTTGTAGTCGATTTCATGGCACTGCATGGCCGTCGCTCCCCTTCATCGAAGGCGTCGCCCTCCGCCCCACTTGTCAAACGCATCCGCAATCATTCGGCCGGATCGCGCTCAACCGCCGTGCGGACCGTCGGCCTTCCAGCCGGACACCCGGAACAACTGCAACCGGCGGTAGGCGGAGACACCGGCGTATTGTCCCATCAGCGACCGGCCCCAACCAGTCAGTTCGTCCCGCGCCTGCGGTGACGCGTCGCCGACCGCCGCCCAAGCCAGCTCCGGCGGCAACGGAACCTCCCGGAGCACTCCGACACGCACCAACTCCGCAAACCGTTCGGGCGTGACAAACTCTGCGTAACCGTAGGTCGTGCGGTACCTGAGGATCTCCTGCCAGTTGACCAGCACGTAGGCAACAGAACGTTTCGCCAGCTCCGCCCGGATTTCCGCCGCAGGACGCAGCGGCCACTGTTCCGGCGGCCGCCCCCGCTGCCGCTGCGCGGCGATCCGTTCGAACAGCGAATAATCGAATACCGTGTTGTACAACAGCGGAAATCGCGCATCGAACACCTGCGCCTCGCCGACACACAACACGACCTCGCCGCGGCGCAGCAGTCCTGCATGATTCAGGTACCGAATCGCCGGCGCCGTACCCTCGGCCTCGAAACGCACGTGGTTCAGATCCGCCCGATAGCTGTTCAGCCCGCAAAGCGGCGTGGTCATGAACGCCAGGTTGTAAAGCCCCATGGCCGCGACGACCGTCCCCAGCAGAATCGCCTGCCATCGGGACCGCACGGTCTCCCACGACACGCCCGCCGCCCACGTGGCCGCCGGCAACAACGGCACCCAGAACCGGTCGATCCGATGCGTCAGCAGCCACCACACGGCGAACTCATAGCCGATCACCGCCCACAGCATCCACGCCAACCGCCGCCGCAGCCCGGTCACCGCACACACCGCCAGCGGAGCCAGCGCGAATACCAACGCACTTTGCCAGTCGCTTTTGAGCGTCACGTCGACCAGCTTCACCAACACGTCCGACGGGTGAAAGTGCGGCGGGCTGTGCGCCGCACGCCAGCGGGCGTCCAGTTGCGGGTCCCAGTCGACCCCGCCGAACACCGAATACAGCAGCGGATAAACCGGGTTGCCGGTCTCCTGCCAGTTCTTCACCAGCCACGGGCCGACCGCCAGGGCGCCCCCCAGAACGAACAACCCTCCCGCTCGCGCAACCGCGTGCCATACGCTCGGGTGCGACGACGGGGATTGCTCCGAATGGTCCGATGAGTGCGTCGCGTCCGCAGCCGAACGGCCCGTGTGCGTGCCGGGATCCGCCGCCGTCGTCTCCTGGCTGTCCGCAGGCCCCGCCCCGCGAAGCACGCGCACGGACAGCCACGCGAACGCCGGAATCACCACGGTAACCGCCGCCGGATATTTGCAGGCCATCGCGCTGCCGGCCAGAAATCCCAGCAACAGAGGGCCACCCCGGCCGCTCCGGGCTGCCGGTTCGGCTTCCATCCACATCAGGCAGGCCAGTGTCGCGAACAGGTAGAACGTCAGGCCGCCCTCGGCATACGCGATGATCGAGATGCGATAAATCCACGGCGTACTGAGATGGACCAGTGCCGCCAACCAACCGACTCCGGGAGAAAACAGCCGCCGGCCGAACGCATACAATCCCAGGGCCGTCAGCGGCCCGAAGGACGCCAACACCAGCTTGCCGGCCAGAGCACCGCGGAACCAGTCACCACGAACCACCATCGCCGCCAGGCTCAGCATTTCCGTCAGAAACGGGAAGCTGGTGTAAACGTTGTGCGGCAGCATGGTGATGCGGCCGTTCTGCCAGAACTCCTTTGGCCCCTGAAGGTGGTACTCCTTCACGTCGAAATCGACCGGCGGCAGCGCCGCTCCCAGCACCATCAACGCGACGAAGCTCAGGGCCGCGCCGACCAGCAGGCCTCGCCCCAGTGCCGAATAGGTCAGAACCACCCGCGGACCGGCCGACCGATCGGACCGGGGCACGACGGTCCGACCGCCGCTTGAGGCCGCCCGCGCCCTCAGACGCCGAATCAGGCTGAACGCCGTCTCGATGGCAATAAACGCTGCCAGTACGACGATCAGCAGCCGGCGATCCAGCATCCCCATCCGCCCCAGCGACAGCGTCAGCAGCGATACCAGCGACAGGCCGACGCCGGCGGCCAGCACATTTCGCTCCAGCGACCGCCCCGAAAGCGGCAAGCGGCAACAGCGTACGGCCAGACGGCCGCAGCAGAACGCGCTCAGCCACACGAACCCGGCCACACAGAACAGATCCCACCGCTGCCGGACGTATTCCAGCCATGTCAGCCTTCGATACGACGCATCCGAGGGCGCCAGCAGCTCCAGCAGCAGCGCGGGCACGTTTCGCAACACGTCCAGCCGGTGCACGTGGGGATTGTTCGGCAGCCGGAACGAAAAGTATGCGGTCAGGAATGCGGCCACCCACAGGGCGGCAAACAGCGGCCGGAGACGAGAACCGCCGACGCGCCGCAATGCGGGTGTCCGGGAATCGAAGCTGGGCATCATCGATTGCGCTCATCCCGCGGCTGCAAAACCGGTGGCCCGGAAACCCACCGACGATCGCTCGGTCGGTACCCCACGACGGTCTGTTCCGGTCACTGCCCGCGCGACCCCTCCGCGGCCCCGGCTTCGTCGGGCGGATAAACCGGGCAGGCACGCCAGTTCCGCCGCAACACGATGAAGTACTCGCTGGTGGCTTCCGGCACCACGTTCCAGCACTGGGGATAGCGTTGCAATTCGGGCACCTGTTCGGGCCGCTGGATCTCGGCATATGGCCCGCGACAGTCGATCACGATGAAGTCCGTATCCGGCGGCACCGTGTCGCGATAACCGGCCACCTTTCGACGATAATGCGAATAGTCGTACGATCGCCGATGGTGCGTAAACCGTGGGTGAATATAGTCGGTCGAAGCCACCCGGGCATCTCGCGGAATCATCGGGAAAATCCGTTCGAACTCGGCGACCCGTTCGTCGGCCACGTACAGACGACGCCAGTACCAGTGTGATCCCGGATCCCAGAAGGCGATCGACCAGGGGGCAATGCTCCAGAACACCCCCGTCGCCAGCGCCGCCGCCCACACCAGGTGCGCCGGAAAACTCGCCACCAGCCGCCGCTCGCGCGCAGACGCCGGCACGAGCCCGGTGCCCCACGCGACCAGAGCGAACAGCGCTCTTGCCAACCACCCGCCGCCCGCGGCCCGTTCACGCCGAGCCACCGACCAGCCATCGTCTTGTCGCGCGTCCGCGGCGATCGACCGCGACACCGCCACGGCCGCCCCGCCGCCCCCGGCGCCCGCCGCCGTGCCGCCCGCCAGCAGATCCTGCAACCGCGCAAGTCCCCAAGCCGCGGCCCAGAAAACGATCGGCAGCAGCGGTGCGTGGAAATGGTGGCGCGGATCCCGTGCGATCTCGTTCAGACACAACAGCACGAACAACGGCAGGCCGGTCGACAGCCGCCCCGGAGACGCCAGCGGCACGAACGCCAGCGGCAGCAGAATCAGCAGCGCATACAGCACACCACCGACCGAAAACAGTTCGCTCAGCACGATTCCCGGGTGCGTGAGCATGTTCCAGGCAATCTCGGTCAGCGAACTCCCGAACCGCGAAAAATACCGAGCGTAATGCACTTCCTCGCCACCGCGGAACCAGGGAATCACCACCCGTGTCGCAAGCCACAGATACACCGCCGATCCCACCGCCAGGACCACACCGTACGCCAGTGGGCCGCGCGCGGCGTCACCGTCCGCAGACGGCAAGGAAACCACGCCCGACGCTCGCGCCCCGTTCGCGGATCCCCGTTCGTCCGCACGCCACTGCCTGCGCCACCACGCACGCGCGGCGATCCACGCTCCCCACCCCGCCAGGACAATGGCGAAGTCTTCCTTGCACGACAGCGTCAGCACGATCAGCAACGCCGCCACACCGAATCGCCGTCGCTCCCACTGGTCGATCGCAAACAGCAGCAGGGGCACCCCGAACGAGATTGGGCGGAATGTCTTCAGATCCACGGCGATGTCGAGGTACTCCAGCGGGAAATACAACAGATACGCCACGCTCAACGCCAACGCCGCCCCCGCACGCCCCCCCGCACGCTCCGCAATGCGAAACACCGCCACCGCCCCGACCGCAAGCGCGATGCTTTCGCTCAATTCGAGCAGCATGTGATGCGGCCACAGCCAGTACAGCGGCAAAAGCAACAGGTGCACGACCTGAATGTGCTCGCCAAGGAACAGCCCCTGATCCAGATAGCTGCGAAATCCCTTCCCATGGAGCACGTTCCACAGGTGCTCCTCGTACATCGCCGAATCGCCGTGCGGGATTCGCAGGCAGACCCACAGCCGCCAGTTCATCAGACCGAACACGACCACGTAGGCGACGACCGCCCCCCACAACGCCCACCGCACACGCCGGCCAACGGCGTGCTGGGCACATTCCCCGACCCGCTCGGCGTCACCGTGTTCCGCGCGTGCCGCCCCGGCGGTGCCCGACGGCGCATCCGCCTGCCCAAACGTCCGGTCGCTGCGCAGGGCCGCTCCGCATGCGCAGCGTGTCGCGATCGCCGCCAGGGAACCCGCCAGCGCGGCGGCCACGAAGAGACTCGGCGACACGGCGAGGAAGTCGAGTACCGCCGACGAACCCGCAAGTGCCGCCGCCAGCCGAAACACTTCCCACGCCAGCACGATCAGCAGCCACCGGCCGATCACTCCGGCGGTAACGGCCCACTCCACCCACGGCGGAGGACCGCCCTCCCATCGCCGCCCAGCCGCAGCGTCCACCCCGCCACGGACGGTGCGTCGCCGAACCGCCATCGCCACGACGGGAACCAGCGCCCAGCACGCGCTGATCGCCGCCAGCCCGGCACACAGTGGTGCCAGCGGAACTTCCGCAACGGCCGCCTCGTCACCCGCACGGTGCAGTGCGCCGCCCAGAATCTGCACGCACCGGAGCCACGTGCTGGAAGAGAAGAACGCCCCCGCAGTCAGTGCGCTTTCCAACATGCCCCGCAGGCCGACCCCCGCACCCGCCGCACCGGCCAACCACCACAGGACGGCACGCCGCACACCGGGAGAACGATGCCCACGCCGAGTGCGAGAGTCGCCGCTGGATGCCTTCTCGCCTTTCACCGACGTCGTTCTCCGGGGGCGCTGAAGACAACTTCATCCACCGAATCCGAATCCGCGCCGATACACCGTCGCGGCACTGGGAGGCCGAAACCGCCGGCAAGCACGTGCTGTCCCGCCGCGGCGCCGCGCAATACGCAACGGGACAGCAGAAGAGTGCGTCTCCCGCCGACCGGAGAACAGCCGGAAGCTTTTCCCCGCCACCAGACAGCGCTCAGTGGGCCCCCGCGGAGAGTTCCGGAGCGGGCAGCCCGAATTCCGCGTTCAACCATTTCAGGCACGGCCCATACGACTCCGCCAGCGAAGCGACGTCCGCTGACTCCTCGGCCCAGGCCTTCAGCCGCCGCACGTCTGGAGGCAAACGCGACTCGTCCACCGGCCCCAAGGGGATCTGCCGTGCTGCCGACTGCGCCAGCTTCGCTTCGACTTCGGCCGACGCCAAAAAGTCGACCAGCGCTTCCGCCGCTTCCCGCTTCCGCGTGCCGCGGATGATGCACACCGTGTTGGGGATGCACAGCGTCTTGCCGTCCGGCAAACGAACCGGCTCCATCGCCACCGGATAGCCCGCATCCTTCGCCACGAAGGCATCGTCGGTGTCCGTCCATCCCCAGTCACACGCCCCCCGAGCGACCAGATCCTTGACTGTCGCATTCCCGGGAACGATTTTCAACCCCCGCGATACGGCGTCGCGATGCCGCCGCTTCAGCTGTTCCGCACCGAGGTGGTGCCACAGGGCGGCATAATGCGTGAACGTCGTTCCGTACAACGGCTTGGCGATCGCCACCCGAGACAGGTCACCGGGCGGAAACACTTCCCGCGCCATCGCTTCATCGAACTTCGTCCGTTCGGTGTTGTAGATCACCACCCGCATCCGACCACCGAAGCCCACCCAGAAGCCGTCCGGATCGCGAGCATGCGGCGGGGCACGTTGGTAGCCCTTGCCCCTGTACGGCTCCAACAGCCCGGCCGAACGCAGCAGGATCGTACCGGACGCTTCGTTGTTCCACAGCACGTCGCACTGCGGATCCCCGGCTTCCAACAGGATCCGCTTCACCAGCCCCAGCGATTTGGTCGACTCCGTGTCGTATTGCACGATCAACGAAACGCCCATCCGGGACGCAAACTCGTCCAGAATCGGCTCCGCAAACTGCCGGTCGTGCGCGCAGTACACGACCAGCGCGTCGTCCCGCCGATCCTTCTGCCACAGCCCGAAGCCGAGGCCCAACAGCAGCAAACACACCACCAGGCCACGGACGAACGCCCGCTCACCCTTCGATCGGCTTCGCATAGGCCCCTACCTCGCGCTCCACACGTCAGCCTGCAGCGACCGGCGGTCGCCGCACAGCAGAAAACACCCACCCGGCCAACGCCTGCCGGAGCACGACGCCGCGTCCGTCGCAGACCGAACGCCAGCCACGCCGCGGAGGACGCCGCTTCACGCGTCGTGTTCGTCCACTTCGCCGATCGCCTCGGCGATTTCCACGGCCATCCGCGCCAATTCCGCCATGTTCCGCGCCCCCAGCAACTGACGCGCCGCCCGGCGGTGCTCCATCACCGTCCGCGTCTTGATACCGCATTGACGCGCGATCCGCTCGGTGTCCGCCCCCTTGCCCACCAGCAGCACCACCTGCTGCTGCCGCGGCGTCAGACTCATGAAACGCCGCAACAATTTGCGCAGCCGCCGCCGTCCGGCGAACTGGTGGCGGTCCGCATTCAGCGCCGCCGCCACGTAGTGGCGGATGGATGCATCGTCGCGGACCCAGTTCTGGTCGACGACGACTTCCACCGCACCATGCTGGGCGAACCGAACGGCGTCGGCAACCCCAGCCTGCGGGTCGATCACCACCAGCGGATACGTCTGCAACCGTACCGGCCAGTACTCGGATGCCCGCTGCTCCCGCAGGAAAGTGTCGAAATCCTCGGCATGAACGACGATGCAACTGACCGTCTCGTCCGCTTCATCCAGCTCGACCAGCTCTTCCAGCGACGTGATCTCCACGAGTTCTGCAAACCGCGTCAGGGCATCGATCCATCGCTCCGCCCAAGCCGGACGTCGATCATGGGGTTGAAACACGATCACGCAGGCCTTCATCAGCCCACCGCTTTCGCCGTCATACAAAGGTGGAATCAACGCAGACGCCCCCGATCAGCCCGCCGCCAGCAGTCGTTCGTCCCCAATCAGCTCTGCTCGCCACATGACATGCCCAATCATGCGGTCGAAAAACACCGACGCGTCGGCTCGCGCATGCACGCTGGTCGCGTCACGCACGGGCGCGCCGGAAAACGTAACAGAGAAGTACACTGGGCACTCCGGTGGGCACCCGTGCCAAGACGGACCGACGAATCGATCGCCTCCCTGCCAACTCTCCCCATATTGCCTGAACGCAGCGCATTCGAAACGGTCGATGCACACGCTGCGCCGACCCCGCCCAGCGCGATAGAAACCGACCAGGTCACCACGATTTGGGTGCAGAATGTTCAGAAATTCATCAGAAATCGGCACATCCTAGCCGCACCGGCTTCGTCGTAAAAGTCTTGCCGAAGATCCGTGGACAAGTCGTCACAGTGCACCGACCTGCGCCACGGTGTGCCACACCGGATCACGATGCACCCCATAGTCGCCCGGCGCATATGTCCCGGTGGATCGAACTCACGCAGCACGGTGCGGACAGTGCTCATCGCACGCGAGTTTCGCGGCGGAAGTCACGGCGCGCTCACAGACGATGCCGCGAACGGAGAGGGGCGCGCGAGCGGTCGACGCATCTTCGGGCCGCCCGACCAACAAGCGAAGCCAACGCGGCTCACCGCGCTCGGACACGGTCGACGGCTGCGCCCGGACATCCGCAGTCCCTTCACGAAGACGACAGCATCCGCTGCAGCAGCTCCTTCAATTGGGCCCGCGCGCGGTGCAGACGACTGCGCACGGTCCCCACCGGATGACCGATCGCTTCGGCGATCTGCTCATAGTTCAGGCCATCCAGTTCGCGGAGCACCAGCACCGTGCGGAATTCCTCGGGCAACTGCGCGATCGCCTCGCGGACCATGCGTTGCCGTTCTTCGGTGTCCAGTCCATGGGATGGCTGCGCGGTGGGGTTCCCGTCGGATGTCTCGATGCCCGCCGTCTCACGGAGGTCCTCCAGAGAACGCGTCCGTCGGCGACGGCGTCTCCGTCGGACGCTGTCCACCGCCGCGTTCTGGGCAATGCGGTACAGCCATGAATAGAAACTGCAGTCGCCGCGGAACGTTCCCAGGTGCCGGAACGCCCGCAGAAACGTCTCCTGGACGACGTCCCGCGCATCCTCTTCGTTCCCCAACTGCACGGCCAGAATCCGATACAGACGCTGATAATACCGGCGCACGAGCGTCTCGAACGCAGCGGCATCGCCCTGCTGCGCCTGCGCCACCAGAGCCCGATCGTCGTTTTCCGGTGTGGATGAGTTCATGACCGTCCGTGACGTCCCGGTCGGCCGCAACCAACCGTCCCGCTGGACATCGCGCGGAGCCACCGCCGCCGCGACCCGCCACGCTTCTGGTCGCAGCCCCCCGCGCGGCGGATCGCCGCAAGCTGTTCGACGACCGGCCGGCCGATCACAGCGTGACGTGGTCTTCGATACCGTCCTTCAGGACGTCGGCGTAGCGATCCAGGATCGGCTGCACGACGTGTTCGAGAAACTCGTCGACCTGTTGCGGAGCGCGCCCGACGAAACGCTGCACATCGATGAGTTCCTCGAACGGTACGTTGGCAAATCCGGGGTCGGCTTTCAAACGCGCCAACAGGTCGTTCGGCCCACCTTCTTCCTTGACCCGACGCGCCGCGGCCAGACTGTGCCGGCGAATGCGTTCATGCAGCTCCTGTCGGTCGCCTCCTGCCCGGACCGCGGCCATCAGAATCTCCTCGGTCGCCATGAACGGCAGCTCTTCCTCCAGGTTCCGCCGAATCACGCGCGGATACACGACCAGCCCGCCGGCGACGTCGCCGTACAGGCGCAAGACCGCGTCGATCGCCAGGAAAGCTTCCGGCAGCGTCATCCGCCGGTTCGCGCTGTCGTCCAACGTCCTCTCGAGCCACTGCGTGGCGGCCGTATCCGACGCGTTGGACGCAAGGTTCATCACATACCGGGCCAGAGCACAAAGCCGCTCCGCCCGCATCGGATTGCGTTTGTATGCCATCGCCGAGGACCCGACCTGCCGCTCCGCGAACGGTTCTTCCAGCTCCCGGCGACTCTGCAGAAGCCGAATGTCGTTGCCGAACTTGTGACAGGCCGCTGCCATTCCCGCCAGTGTTCCCAGCAGGTAGGCATCCACGCTGCGCGGATACGTCTGTCCGGTGACGGCGTAACACTCCGCAAAGCCCATCTTTTCGGCCACCAACCTGTCCAGACGCCGCACCTTTTCATCGTCCCCGCCGAACAGACTCAGAAACGACGCCTGCGTGCCGGTCGTCCCCTTCACGCCACGAAACCGCAACGATTGCAGGCGGTGTTCCAGTTCTTCCAATGCCAGACACAGATCGTAGCACCACAACGCCGCTCGTTTACCGACCGTGGTCGGCTGCGCAGGCTGCAGATGTGTGAACCCCAGACACGGCAGGTCCCGGTGTGCACGGGCGAAGTCCGCCAGCCGCGCCACGACACGCACCGTTCGATCGCGTACCAGCCGCAGCGAATCGCGTATCAGGATCAGGTCGGTGTTGTCCGTGACATAGCAGCTCGTCGCCCCCAAATGGATGATGCCCCGCGCCTTGGGACATTGGTCACCGTAGGCATGCACGTGCGCCATCACGTCGTGCCGCAGTTGGCGTTCGTACGCGGCCGCACGGTCGAAGTCGATGTTCTCCACATGCGCCTTCAGCTCCGCAATCTGCTCGTCGGAAATCGGCAACCCCAACGCCTGCTCGGCTTCCGCCAGGGCGACCCACAGGCGCCGCCACGTCCGATGCTTCCGCCCCGGCGACCAGACCGCGGCCATCTCGTCCGACGCGTAGCGCGAAACCAACGGATGAATGAAACGCTCGTTGTCGCTCACGGTTCGTCGTGTCTGTTCCGTGTGTCGTTTTCGCAAATTCCTTTGCGGCGATTGCCGCGGCCGTGCAGCGGTCCTCGGTGCATCAGGATGCCGAAGATCACCGACCTCGCCTGCGCTGCGTTGGTTCCGCGGACCGCGGCGCCGCGCAAGGCCGCTCGGCGAGCCCCCTTCCCAAGGCGGCCGTTGCGCGACGGCCGCCGTTCACCGGCGACCACGCTGCCGGGCAAGCATGACATTTCCCGCAAAACGTCCGCTGACCGACTCACACCGCGCCGCTGGCGCCCCTCACGGCCTCCCCGCTACGGTGCGGTCCCACGCCCGCACATCCGGCACGATCCGCCCCTGCGGAGCGGATTTCCCCCGCCGCATCGCACATGGACGCCCCGAAATCCGCCGAGCGTGCCAGTCTCATTACGGCGAGCCCGCTGTCTTCGCCCGAGCGGCCTTCCACCGACCACCGACGGCACCGATCCGAAAGCGCAGCATACCGTACGACCGGAAGAACGCGAAGACACCACGACGAGTTTCGACGGAAGCACGACCATGACGCCGGGACGTGGAGCTCAATCCGCCACAGCCGAAGCGGCCTCCCAGACGTCGCTGCCCGGACAGCCGGCAACCGCGCCCGCCGCCGATGCCCCCGGCGGGTCGCCCGCAGTCGAGGACCTCAGGCAGGACGTCCTGTTGCACAGACTCGGCTTCGCCCTGACGGCCACATTCGAAGCCGGCACAATGCTGTTGCAGCGGGCTCACTCGCTCCAGACCACCGGCAGCAGTCATCTCGTCGAAGAGTCCGAGCGGCTGTTGCGCGAACTGATCGGCATGCTGTTTCCCGACGATGCGGTCGTCGGTACCACGCTGAAACACCCGACCGACAACAACTTCTGCTGGTACATCGACGGCCTGAACGCCTCCCGCGCCTACCATCGCCGCCTGCCGTTCTTCGGCGTCGTATTGGCACTGACATACGGCAACCGGCCCGTGCTGGGCGTCGTCCGGCTGCCGGCGCTCGGCGAAGCCGTTTACGCCGCTCGTGGCCAGGGGGCGTGGTTCCAGCGCGACATGCAGCAACCGATCCGTACGGCCGTGTCGAAAGTCGGTGACCCGTCCGAGGCCCTGCTGTGCACATCCTCGATCACCCGCTGGAAGAAACGTGGCCGAGCCGAAGTCTTCCGCCGACTGCACGGCGCGTTCGGTTGGCTCCGCACCTGGGGCGATTCCTACGGCCACTGTCTGGTGGCAACGGGCCGCGCCGAAGCGATGCTGGATCCGGCCGTCGAACGACCGCTGGCCGTCGCGATGAGCTGCATTCTGCCGGAAGCCGGAGGCACATGGATCGGCGGTTCTACCCGAGGAACCGAATGCCCGATCACCGGGTCCGTCAACCGTTCTCTCGCGGCGACGGTGCGAACCCTGTGCGCCGCGCCGGACGAATCGGACACGTGATCGGGCGGACGCACCAGACACGGCCCCTCCCCGAGGACCCGACAGTTTTTTCGCCTACGGCACGGCATTCGCTTGCACCTCGGTCGAGACGCAAGTCGGGGAAGGAGGATTCGACCGATTGTGGCCGTGTCCTCCGGGAGTGACGGTCGCTCGCACCGGGTGGAAACCTCACGGGGAAGCCCGCGATCGACGCGAAGCAACCCAAACCGGACGCCCAGTTCGGCGGGTCTGGCATCGTCATTGATCGCGGAAGAGGTTCACCCGACGAAGGCGGCCACGAAAACACCCCGTCGGAACACGCAGACGGGGTGTTTTTTCTTCCCGTCCCATCCGCCGCGGGGAAGGTCCCGATCACCTTGAGCCACACCGATTGTAACCCTTACAAACCCGGCCCCACCGATTTGCAATTTCGACAACGCCGCCCCGGGGCCGGGCACCGCGACGGTTCGCCCGCGCACGTTGGCGGCCGCCGCGGAACCACCAGGCAGGCGCTGCACGCGTCGCGGCCCGACATCCCGAGCCGCCGGGAATGGACTCCCGGCACCCACTTCGACGCCGATTGTCGATCCGTGCAAGGAGGCACCGCATATGTGGGCAACCGCCGTACTCTGCGGCCTGGTCTGTGGAGCCGCCCCGACCGATGACGTCGTGCTCGATTTCACCGCGTCCTGGTGTGGGCCCTGCCGCCAGATGGCCCCGATCGTGTCGCGCCTGGAACGGGCCGGGTACCGGATTCGTCCGGTCGACGTCGATACGGCCGAAGGCCGCGCACTGATGCGGCGGTTCGGCGTCCGCGTGATCCCAACGTTCGTGCTCGTCCGAGACGGCCGCATGGCGGCCCGCATCGAAGGCCCCGTCAGCGAAGAGCAACTGCGTCGTCTGGCCCTTCAGGCCGTGCCCCGCCCGTCCGACGACAGCCACTCTCGCCGAAAGACGCCGAACGAAGCCGCACCCGCCGGAATCGGCAGCCGCCGCGGGCCGATCACCTCCGCAAACGCCCCGGCCCCCACAACGACCGCCCCGACGCCGCAGGACGCCCCGCCACCGGTACCCTCGCCGCCCGTGGCGCTCAGCCGTCGTGACGGATGGACGCTGCCGGTCGCGGAGCCGCCGAAGCCCGCCGCGCCGGAGGGGCCCGACAACCGCTCCGCCGGTGCCGTTCGCAACTCGCCAATGGCTTCGGTGACGCACCCCGTAGCCGATACGACCCCGGACGCCCCCTCACCGGTCGCGGCCGCCGACTCATCGACCGACGGTCCCACTCCGGGCATCCGGGCCGCGTCCAATCCGGTCAGCCGACTGTTGAGTCCGTTTCTTCGTTCCCGGCGCACACCGGCCGCCGTCGTGCGAGCCAACAACGATCCCTTCGACGACCGGGGCCGAAAGCAAAACCTGTTTCCGCCGGCGGATGCGTCGCTCGTCGCTGGGCGTCCCGAGCTTCCCGCACGACGACCGGCACCGTCAGGCGATCCGATCCGGCTCAGCTTGCCGGCGTCGGGATCAGGGGCGGCACAGGCGGCGTCCACCCGCCCCGCCCGGGCCTCGGAGCCTGAAAACCCGGCAAACCATCCGCTGAACGCGACCGTTCGCATCCGCGTGGCCGACCAGCGGGCCGTGGACACCGGAACGGGCACGATCATCGCCCGGCGCGGAGAAACCTACTGGATTCTGACTTGCGGACACATCTTCCGCGACTTCGATGGCGGGACGATCACCGTCGATCTGTTCTCGGACGGGCGCCCCGTGCATCGCCTTCCGGGCCACTACGCCGGTCATGATTCGGTGGCGGACCTGGGGCTGCTGACCGTACGCAGCTCCGACGCCCTGCCAATCACACGCGTGGCTGCGTCCGACGCCGTAATCCGCGAAACCGCCCCGGTGTTTTCCATCGGGTGCTCCGCAGGCGCTTCCCCCACCGTCGAGCAGTTGCAGATCACGGCACTGAACCGCTACGTGGGCCCGGCGAACATCGAGTGCACCGGCGTGCCCGTACAGGGCCGGTCCGGAGGCGGGCTGTTCGATTCGCATGGGCGACTGATCGGCGTCTGCATTGCCGCCGACCATCGGGACCGCCGAGGTCTCTACACGGCCCTGCCGGCGATCCATACCTTTCTGAAAGGCAGCGGGCTGGGCTGGATCCTGACAACCGCTCCAGCCGCCGAACAGCAAGCCGCAACCCCGACAAACACTCCCTCGGCCGCGGAACGACACGCGCCGCCGCGCACCGACTTACCCCCCCTGCCGGTTGTCGCGGAACGACATCCACCCGATCGCCCGCCATCCCCACGGGCGTCCGCAGAGCACGCCGGTGCCGTTCGGCTGGTCTGCATCCTCGAGGACGAACAGACGCACGCTTCCGAGCTGCTTGTCCTGGACAACCCACCGCCGGAACTCGTCCAGCAGTTGCGCCGCCATGCGGCACAATCATCGAACGATCAGACCACGGACGACGCCGCCACCGCCCTCGTCCCCGCACGGCCGTGAACCGACCGCAAGCCGCACGACCGCCCCGTGCAAAAGGGTTTCGCCGCGCGAAAGCCCCGCTTCTGGCCACCCCGAATCGCCGGCGTTTCCGCTCCCGCAGTCCGCTCACCGGCGGAGAATGTCCGGGCGGTGGATCGAAGAGTTCTTCACGTCGACCGTCAGCCGCGGCCAGACTTCCATCGGCGTCAGCAACTCCGGACCGCTTTCGGTGACCAGAATCGTGTCTGCCGCCAGTGCGGGACCCACCGACGGATGCCAGTGCACCGGCATCCCCGCGGCCAGGACGAACTGGCTCTTCATCGTCACCGGTTCTTCGCAGCGGCTGTAGCCCACCACTTCGCCCTGTTCGGCCAACTGCCATTCCTCGGGATAGCCGAACTTCTCGAAAATCCGCGCGATGCGGCACCACGTCTCGAACAGCTCCCAGCCCGCCTTGGAAAAGTAGAACCCCGTCGCCTGGATCAACATGGCCTTGTTGTGCGCCGACTTCAATTCCGCCGGGACGTCACCGAAGCAGACCGTCCGCGAGCATCCCACGTGCAGTCCGTCTCGGCGGCCGATCGCCGCAACGGTACAGTACCGTTCGACCGCATCCTCACCGGCCAGCCAGTGCCGGTACCGGTGTCCCTGACCATCCGCCCAGACCTGGATCCGTACCGGATGAACGCCGCGTTTCCAGAGCCGGTGGGCCACCTGCCCCGCAATCGCCTGTTCGGTTTCACCGTGCTCCATATTGCGACACGTCGCTTCCACCGCATGGGCGACCGCTCGTCCCAGCGCACGCAGCCGCTCGCATTCCCGTTCCGAAAGTGGCAGGCGCAAGTCCCGCAGCTTGTCGGCAACGCACGCAGTTTCCGGAAAGCCGTTGTCGCTGGCGACCTTGCGCCCGCGGCACATGTCCTCGATCAGCACATGCCGCGGCTCGTGCCACGGCCGCTCCTTCAACTGAAACCCCAAGCCCGAAATCTGCTGATCGAACAGCTCTCCCGAATCCACGTTGCTGCACAGCACGACCCGCGCGTCACGCGTGACGAAAAGCGCCACACCCCCCTCGCGAATGCCCAGCGAATCGGCCCCCGCCGTGAACCAGGCCACGTTCTCCGGCTGCTGCAGCAGCAGGCCATCGAAACCGCCGTCTTCCAGAAGCCGAACCACGGCCTGCTGGCGAGCCTCGATGTCCGCCGCCCGCTGCGTGTCCGGAACCTGGATCTCTCCGGATGACATCAACCCCACGCGCCCGAAAGAAACCGAGGACATCCGCACTCCTCCCCAGCATCCGCAGCCGGCGGCGTCACGGACCGCAGACGACCGCACGGCCACCCGGATCGGCTCACGCGCCGGCCGCATTGCGACCAGAAATCATCGGAACGCACCCGCAATGCACCTCGCGAAGGCGCCGTGCAGCGCGGCCCGGGCTCCCAAACGTCCGGCGTTCGTTTCACTGCGTATCGTCGCCGACCGCTTCACCGCCCTGTGGCCGAACAGCAAGACGCCACCGGCCCGGCCGAACCGGTCACTCGAGCAGACGGAATTCATGATCCGAAATGCCGCGCGACGTGACAAGCAAGCCGAAAATCGCATCATGTCGCGGCGCACCGCGTCCGCCAGGAAAAGGATAGCACGCTGCGCCACGAAAGGCTCGCCGCCCTGCCCCGGAATCCCGGTCCCGCTGACCGGCCGGAGGCCCCCGAAAACGCGACCTCGCGCAAAGCGGCGTTCCGCCATGCGAGCCGGTCAACTCCCTCGACCGCCAACCGACCCGCCGGCACACACCGCGCAGAGCGTTCACTCA
>RFHO01000279.1 GCA_003696385.1 Planctomycetota bacterium
GACCCAGACCGCTCCATTCGGCGTGTCGTCGCCAACAACTGCAGTACGAGACGCCGACCTCCTTGGGGATGTTCTTCCAGCGGGCCCCGGTTCTGAGCACCCAGACGATGCCCAACAGACACCGCCAGTCGTCCACCCACGGCCTTCCCCCTTTTGGGAGCTGGCGGTCGTGGAGGCAATTGCGGCGTGAGCCACTTCCACACCTTCTTGGCCAACTGCACAATTTCGCGATCCATCGCTGGCCCTCCTTCGAAGGCAACCTCCTACAAACTCACGATTTATGTCACGGCCAGTTGTGAGACTGGGGCTACGGCAGCCGCCCGTAGCCGGACCGCCTCGCCGCGGTCACGGTTTGACCGCCCGGAGGTGGCCGTTGCCCGGCCGCGGCATCTGCGAACCGGCCGTCCCGCCGGTTTGGATGGTCAGGTGAGGATGTCGTGAACGACGCGGCCGTGGACGTCGGTCAGGCGGAAGTCGCGGCCCTGGAAGCGGAAGGTGAGCCGCTCGTGGTCGAGCCCCAGCAGGTGCAGGATCGTCGCCTGCAGATCGTGGACGTGAACGGGATTCTCGACGGTCGAAAGGCCCAACTCGTCGGTCTTGCCATAGATGAAGCCGGGTTTGACGCCTCCGCCGGCGAGCCACACGGTGTAGCAGTCGATGTGATGGTCGCGTCCGGTGGGTTTGCGGCGTTCTCCCATGGGCGTGCGGCCGAATTCGCCGCCCCAGATCACCAGGGTTTCGTCCAGCAGGCCGCGCTGTTTCAGGTCGAGGATCAGGGCGGCCGAGGCCTGGTCGACTTCGCGGCACCGCAGAGGGAGTTCCTTTTCCAGTGATTCTGCGCCGCCGTGCTGGTCCCAGCTCGTGTGATACAGTTGCACGAACCGCACACCGCGTTCGACCAGCCGGCGGGCCAGCAGGGCGTTGTTGGCGAACGATGCCGCGCCGGGTTCGGCCCCGTACAGTTCGAGGATGTGCTTTGGCTCGCCGGCGATGTCCATCAGTTCCGGGGCGCTGGTTTGCATGCGATAGGCCATCTCGTAGGACGCGATCCGCTGCATTGGAAATGCTCGCGCAGCAATTGGCGGGGGGCGACATGAGCGTTCGGAGCAGAGGCCGCCGGTCAATGCGCGATGATCGTGGGTTCGCGAAACGATTGGCTGGCCGTCAACCACAGCATCGGAGACCAACCTGCATTGCTTTGCCCAGCCGTTCCAGACCTCAGGACGATGTTTCCCGTGTGTCGTGGGAAAACTGACCGAGAATAGCTGCCGCAAGTGCCTGAGTCTCTTGGCTGCCTACAAAGTCATCCAAGTGCGCAATAAGGTAGTCGGCGGCGCGCTGTGCCGACCGCCGCCGGTCCGCACTCTCCAGTGCCCGCAGCAACTGCTTGTGAAATACGGGAGCGATTTTGTCGACGGTTTCCTCTGGCGACTGAAGCTCTCTATCACCATAAACAACTCTCGGCAAGTCGCTAAGAGCTCGAAAAAGCACATTGGAGTTGGCAAGCGGCGTTGATTCCGCATCGACAAGCGGGCGGATCAGCTCAATGATCCGCTCCGCGTCGTCCTCCGCACACCCGAATTCGCGTGCGACCGCACAGATCTTCGAGAGCAGCTCGTGCGTAGAACGAGTACCAGTTAGCAACGTAAGTTTTTGCTTGACGTCTTCCAAACGCGGGCCGCTACTTTCGAATCCGCGCGCCGTCGGTATCGCACCCAGCGCTTTGAGAATGTGCTGGGCCGGACGCACTGCCAACGTCGCTAGAGTCGGAATGACCAGGCGAAGTTCCGGGTCGTCGTTAGCGTGCGCTAGCACCTTCTCCAAAAGCACTAGGATGTCGGACGCAGATAGGAACGCCGCAGCACCCGCAATCGTGACGGCCCGGGCAAACTTCTGCTGAAAGTCGTCCGACGGAGGAAAGTAATCCTCGTGCTCCGCAAAAAATCGCGTCGCACATAGTAGCCGGTCAACCGGCACTGCGGAGAAAAAAGCGGTCCTCGATAGCAGATGCCAAGCAAGCTCCGAAGGCAAAGAAAGTGCGTCGGCAATTTCGCCCACAGCTGCGCTGAACGACCTGTAGAAAGCGTCGATTGCATAATCGTCTACCGAGCACAGGAAATGGAAGTGATAGGCACTAGTATCCAGATCGGGACGAAGCGCAGGGTCATCAAAGTTAGCGATCGCTATCTCTGCTGCAATGGAGGTCCACGGTGCCTCGGGCCATAGAAGCTGCGAGCTTGAACGCAGCTCGATTTCGCGGACAAGTTCACTTGCTAAGACCTCAGAAAGCTCGTCAGGAGGGCTTTCGAGCCATTCGACGAGGACGTCATCGCCCAACGCGCCGACGAGAACAGGCACCGTGCCGGCGGAAGAGAGCATGTCTTCGACGCGTGAGGCAAAAGCCGAACCGACAGAGCGAGCCAAAGCACGCACCGCCGCCAGGTCCCTACGAGAATATTCACGACCGGTGTCCGGTCCAGAAAAGCGGATGCGGATCTCGTTCCCCCGACGTCGGGCGGCTCTCAGGATCCGAAGCGTACGTAAACGACACAAAAAAGCGTGCTGCAGCAGCCCTCTCTCGGACGCAGCGGCGAGTAGGTGGGAGAGCGGAGCGCGGCTAATTTCACGCGTTCCGTACAACAGCAAGCGTGCATCGTTCGTTTGCGGGAGAAAGATACGCTCCAAATGCCGTCTAGAACAGGATCCGCGCGGGGTCGCCGCGGCTTGGCGGGCGACGTCGCGGATCCATTGAACGGAGGGCGTGGCGGAGGACATTGTACGAACGTTATTTAAGCTGAAGTTGCAACTGATCGCGAATGCTCGCCAAGTCCTGCTGGAACTGCTCATGTTCGGAGCGAAGGCGACGGATGAGTCTCTCCATCCGCTGTGCATCGCTGGTGGCGTCGGAGGTTTCTTCTGAAATCGTGTCTCGAAGGCGCCGCAAGAGGTCTAAAGCTTCGGCCGTGAGTTTCTCTGGCCCCTTGGCGGCGAGGGTGTCGAACATGTGTTGGAGCTGTCCACGGGCGGTGTTCTGGAGTGCGGCTCGGTTTGTCTGGAACTCGCGTTGCCGTACTTTTTGAACCGTCATGAACGCAATCGCAGCGACAACCACGAACCCAAGCGCTGCGATGAGCTTAAACATTTGACCGAACACGCCAGGAAGCATGGCGGCGAGAACGAAACTTCCCAGCCAAGCGCCTGCGAAGCACATTGTATTGACATCAGAAAAAGCCTGCTTAGCCAACTCAAACGCAGTGTTCCCTGCGAGCCTTGCAGCCTGTTTGGCTCGCTCATTCTGCAATGGGCTATGAAGGCATTCAGTGACGTCTGGGAAGACACGGGTGAGGTCAGGCTGAAAGGAATCAAGTTCGCTGTCCACGGCGCGTTCGATGTCGCGCACGCGGTCAGACCGAAGCGCAAGTTGTTCGGCGAACTCGTTCAGAACATGGTTGCGTAGTTCCGGCTTGATGGAGGTGGTCCAATCCCGCTCGAGACGGCGGCGCAACGAATCAAGGACATTTGTAACGTCACGCGTCAGCGTATCGATTGCGTTGGTTAAGTCATCGTCGCTCTGTGCGCTTTCGAACATGGAAAGCTGCAGAAGAACCTTTTGGTGCGCGTCGCGCACAGCGTCGCGAGCGTTGCGTTCCAAATCGCGAAGCAATCGCTGCACTACGGGCGAGTTCGTTGCGGCGCCGTGCCCGTGGCGGCGGGTGCCGCGCGAACGCGTCGATTGAGGCGTTATGGCCTCAATGGCAGCGTGCGTTTCGTCTATGAAC
>RFHO01000280.1 GCA_003696385.1 Planctomycetota bacterium
CCTCGGACACCGTCGAGCTGAAGTGGACGTTCTGGAAACCCGTGGCACTGGACGGGCCGGTGACTTTGCTCGTGGACGGACTGGAGGTTGCGGGCGCACAGCGCCAGACGGGCGCTGTGTCCATCCAGGTCAGTGAAGACGTCCGCATCCGTCGGCTCGAACGAAAGGAACGCTTCGTACTGCCCGTGAGTGTTCGTGACCTGAAGAGCTTTGCCTCGCTGCGAGAGCGTCTGGCCGACGGAGCGATCGGTCAGGCCTACCGGTTTTTCCGGCAACCTTTCCAGTTGACGCTGCAGCTGACACGCCTGGAACCGGTATGGTCGGTCGATCCCGAATATCGGCTGGTCATGGAAACGGATTCCGGCGACCGTGTGCGCGTGCGTTTGACGGCGGCGATGGCGATCAGTGTCCATCGGGGAAGTCTGAGCGAGGTGCCGGTGGTGTGGAAGGACCGGGCCGGGTGGCAAATCGTCCGACCGTTGCTGGAAGCCGAAAACGGAGACGATTCCGAGGCCAGAATCGTCTTGGCGGCACCACGTAAGCAGACCTTCGTGTTGGACTTTCAGGCCGAACGCACGTTCGCGACCGACAAACTGGTGGAAATCGATTTGCCACGTCTGACCGCGCCGGTCGTGCAGCCGGCCCGTCTGGCTGTGATCACTCCCCCGAACGTCGATTTTCAGCTCGAGCCCGCGCCCGACGAACACGTTCGGTGGGTGAACGACGACCTCGCGGCCGAGGGTGAAGGCGACGGTGCCCTCGCGACAATGCCCTTCGCACGGACGCAGGTTTTCGAGCTCGGGCCGCGGACGACCCATGTCAGCGGCCACCTGACCGTCCATCCGCAGCGGATCGAAGTGGGGCACGTGGTGGCGGTGCGGTGGAATGATGGACGGTTGTCGGTCCAGCAAACGCTGGAGTACTTCATCCGTCATGTGCCGGTTACTCAGCTTCGACTGCGAGTCCCCGATGCGTTGCGGGGAGCCGTATCCTTTTCGGTCGACGGCGGCGCGGCCGATGCGGTGAGCGCGGGGGAGCCGGCCGAAGGTTCCGGCGAGCTGCTCCGGCTGACGTTCAATTCTCCGAAACTCGGTCAGTTGACCGTTACGGTCCTTTTCGACTGGCCGCTTCCGGCCGACGCTCGTCGCGACGAAGGCTTTGCGACGGACATTCCGCTGGTCGGCGTCGCGGACGGAATCGTCACCGAGACGGTTTGTGTCGTGGAACAGCCGGGACCGTTCGTGGTGGAGATGGATGAAGAACGATTCGGCGGTAATCGTCTGGGGCCATTGCGGTGGTCACGCACCGGCGAAACGACAGCGCTGCCGCTGCGGTTCGTCCCGGGCAACCCGGCCACGGACACCTTTCACGTGTCGCTGGCCATGATCGAGAGCCGCTTCGATTGGTCCCGCACGGTCCGACAGACGGCGGTCTTCGAAATGCAGGGTTCGGCGAGCACGCTGCGATTGCGATTGCCGGCCGACTCGACCGTGCACTCGGTCGTCTGGGACGGAGAGACGCTCTCCGACAATCGGATCAAACGTCGCTCCGACGCCTCGGGTGTCCAACTGGTGCTCGCGCTGCCGCAGCCATCGACCGCCCACGGGGACAATCCGCCGGCGGTGGGCGGACCGCCCGAACTGCGCACACACGTACTCGAACTGCGATACCTGCAGCGGTTGCCGAATCGCGCGTCCCTCCGCTTTCCGCTGGCCGGTTTGACGCTGGAACCACCGCGTTTCGAACAGCGGATCGCCACCACTCAGGTGACCTGGAGCATCGTCCTGCCACCGAACCGGCGGCTGTTTTCCTTCGCGGACGAGTGGACGCCGGACTTCGCCTGGCGGCGCGTCGGATTGTTCTGGTACCGGCTGCCGGTTTACGGACTGGGCGAGGTGTGGCAGCAACTTCAGCCGCCACAATCGACCGCGGGCACCGGGGTATCGAACCGCTACACCCTCGTTGCGTGGGGACGTCTGCCGGCTTTGCGTTTCCAGGCCGTCGGTGACGGGCTGCTGGTAGTCCTCGGCGCGGGAGCGTCTTTGCTGGTGGCCCTGCTGCTGACGCGTGTGACGGTGTTTCAGCACGCCGTGGCCCTGCTGGGACTGGGAACGTGTGTGGCCCTGCTGCATCTGGTCTTTCCGCAGCAGATCGAACTGTTGCTCCAGCCGGCTGCGGCGGGATTGTTACTGGCGATATTGGCCGTACTTGTCGAGCATCGGCTGACGAACGTTCCGGACTTCCCGTCGCCGCCGGCCAGCGCCCTGCAGGGCAGCGGTTCCCCAGGGCCGCAGGCCGCGTGGGACGTGGCGATGCTGCCGGGAGCGACGCCGTCTTCTCAAGCTTCGGCCGAAGCCATTCCGCGATGAAAGCACCACGACACGAAGCGGTCGAAGGGCGAACTGTCCGGCGGGGCGCCATGTCCAGCGCCGGCCGTTCCGCCGCGCGCAGCGTCCTGCCGATCCATGCGTTCGCGTCTGTGGCACTCCTGCTGCTTGCACCGAATGGCGGCGCTGCGCAACAACCGCCGACGATCGCTGAGCCCGAACCATCCCGCGGCTTGCAACCAGTTGCACCATCGCCGTCGGTAGCGGCGCGATCGGATCGCTCCGCCACGGAAAGCGCAACGAATGGCCTGCTCCGGCGATTGGACGCCGTGGTCGGCCGTCCCGTGCGCCGAGCCTTCGTCCCGGCCGCGGAACCGCGTGCCTGGCCGGCCGGTTCGTGGACGCCGATGCCGACCGAGCGGTTCCTCCAAACGCTGCAGAACCTTCCGGACCCCCGCCGGGATCCGGACGCACCGCCGGTTCGCTTCGCGATCTATGCCTTGCGGTGGGATCGCGTCTCGGCCACCTCGCTGGTTGGACATTTCGTCTGGATCCTGCGGCCCGTGAAACCCGGTCGCCTTCTGAACATCGAGGAATCGGACCTCGTCATCACGGCGCTGACGGATCCGACCGGGCGTCCCCTGCCCTGGGGACGTGACGCAAACGGACGGCTGCGCCTTGCCGCCGACCGCGCCACGGTACTGGTTCTCGGCAAAGGTCTGATTCCCGTGACAGTCGCAGGAAAGGTAGCGCGTCTGGAAAGTGCGCTGCCGGCCGCCACCACCCGCTGGATCGTCGTTCGAACGGCGGGTGACGCGGCGATCTCTTCAGAGCAACGCGAGGTCGCCGCATTCACCGACTCACCGAAGCAGCTCGTCGCGCGATGGACCGAAGTGTTGGACAGCGCCGTGCAGCGTTCGGTCGATGCGGGCGAACGGCTCGACGAAAGTGATTCCGGTGGGCAACGTACCACTGCTGGGGAGTCGGCCAAGGAAAACCGGGATGCCGCAACGGCATTGGGTCCGGGAACCGGGGATGGCGGAAACGCGGCCCCGGAACGCGGAACGGACACGCGGGGCGGCGTCTCCGCGGAACGTGTCGCACCGCATCCGGACACGATCCGCGCCGTACGCTGGCTGTGGCAGGCGTTGTCCGAAGACGTCCGTCCCACGGTACGCCCGCCGCGGACCGAGGCGAGCAGGACCCCGCCGGCCGCTCCGGATGACGCCTCGCCCGGCCGGACTGGCAGACCTCGATCCGACACCGCCGGGCCGACCACGACCGACGAATGGACCGTTGCGGAGGACGTGGCACTACGATCGTTTTTCTTTCCGCCCCGGGGGAATCTGGCCCTGGTCATGACCCCTGCTGCGGATCGTGGGTCGTCGCAGCCGGCCGCCCCGTTGCTGCTGTACCGCCAACAAGCGACCTGGGACGTCCAGCAGACCTCGGTGGACGTCGTCTCCGACTTCTCGTTCGAGCTGGTGGGCGGCCCCGTATCGAGCTTGCGGTTCGCCATTCCCTCGGAGTTGCGTATCTTCCACGTTCGACTGGGCGATACGGCGATCGCCGATTGGACCGTTGCGACCACCGGTGACGCTGCGCAGTTCGATCAAGACCGCCAGCATCCCGATGCCGCCGTGCAGCAAGTGCTCACCGTTCGACTGCCCGAGCCGATTTCCGACGGCAAATTCATCGTGCGGGTCGAGGGCACGCGTCCTCTGACGTTGGGTGGGATTCGCCGGCTGGACGGTATCCGCCCGCTGACCGCCGACCGCGAAGGCTCCCGTCCCCCCGTGCTGCTCGACGGCCGCCTCCGACTGGTCGTCGCCCCGGAGCTGGAACTGGGGGCGTTGCAGGCCACCGCACTGCGGCAGCTCACTCCGCTGGAACCCTTCGAAGCATCGCAGCGGACTGAATTCCAGATGCTGGGAGCGGCGGTGAGTATCGCGCTGCCGGTCTATCCCCCGCGGCCGCGGCTGCAGGCCCGTCAGTGGACGTTGCTGCGCACGCAGCGCTCCCGCCTGGTCGCGGACGCCGTCGTCGAATGGACTGCAACGTCCGGGCAGCCCTTTACGCTGCAGTGCGCGATCGGGCAAGGATGGATCGTTCGCAGCGTACGGCGCGGCGATGGTGGCGACGAGGGTGCCGCCTTCGACTGGCAGGTGAGCGGCGCTGGCACGCGGCTGCTGCAGATCACGACGGCCAACGCGATCGGCGACCGCCCCGAACGTTTTCACGTGCGGCTGACCACGACCGACGACGCGGTCGAGCTGCCGCCGCTGACGCCCCGTGGAGCACGCATCCGGGAACACGTTCTCGGAATCGCATCGGACCTCGCTGAATCCCTGCAGTTCCTCGCGGGCAACGAGCATCTGGAGCGGCTCTCTGCGGCTCAGGCCGAGCAGGCCTCCACCGTGCTGCAGCCCTGGTTGCCGGACGCCGCCGGGCCGGTGAGCGGCAGCCCCGCAACGGCCGGTTCGGCCCCCTCGCAGAAGCCCGCCGCAGAGCGAATTCCCGAACAGACCCGCGATCCGCACGACGGAGAACATTCGGCCGCGCCTCCCGGCTCCGGCCCACGCTCCGACGGCGGCTCGGCGTCACTCGAACCGACCGCAACAGCCGGAAATGCCACGGCCGCGGAAAGCGAATCCCCGTCACCGGCCCCGGCGCGCTCACCGACCGGCGGCCCGGTCTCGTCCGCCCGTGACGGTTCCGCTGGCGACGCCGCCGAACCCGCAACGACCGGCCTGTCCGCGAACAGCACTACACCCCGCACGCCCCCCGGGACGCCCATCGCATGGTGGCGGCTCACCGATCCTGCGCGCACGCTCCGCATCGAGTGGCGGCAGACGCGCCCTGTGGCGCTGCAGGCGATGACCGAACTGGCCCCCTTCGACGGCCATTGGCGCGGCGTCTACCGCTTCCGACGGCAACGCCGCGGACCGATGCCCTCGCGGTTCCTGGTCGCATTCAGCACTTCGCTCCCCGACGATGTCCGCTGGCAGGCGGACGGTCGCAAAGCCGTCGTGCGGGCACGGCGGATTTCGCAACACCAGGCGGCCGTCGGCGAGATCCCTCCCGATGCCGACTTGTGGGAAGTGGTTCTCGCGACCGGCAGCGAACGCGTGGCGGCGCTCACCGCCGTGGTGACATGGCCCGAGTTCCCCGATCCCGTACCGCTGGCCGCCATCCCGAACGATCCGACCTTCGTGGGCTATGTGACGATCCGTGTCCCACGGGGCGGGCGGCCGGAATTCCAGACGTCCAATGTCTACCAGCTTTCCGCCGTCGATTCTCCGGCTGCGAACACCGAACGCCGACAGCGGACGGCCGCGCCGCCCGGCCGACAAACGAAACGGACGGGGCTTTCGCGCTGGTGGCACCCCGGCCCGTCGCGCTCGCCGGCGAGCACGTACCACTGGACGTACCGTTCGCTGGATGCCCGGATCACCGCCCGCTGGCCGGCCGACGAACGGGACCGACCGGTCGCGGCGCGCGTCCGAGTGCTGGCGTGGCTGACGAATCGCGGATCACAGCACGACCTGCACCGTGTCGAACTCCAGCTCGATCGGCCGGTTACCTCCGTGACGCTGCAATTGCCTTCGGGGCAGGAGCTGATCGGGGCGCTGCTCGACGGCCGTGCCGCGCGGATCGTCCGTGCGGACGGACCGTGGTCTGGTCACAAAGCCCCCGGTGCCGCACCGAACCAGCGCACGCGAAACGCGGCTCATTCGGCCGACGCCGAGGATGCGGCGACGACGACCGAGGACGCGGCGTCCGCGACATCGTGGACGCTGAGCGTACCGGGGCGCCCCGACCAGACGTTTGCCACCGTGGAATTGCACCTTCGAGCGGACCACCTCGTGCGTCTGTTGGACAACGAACACCGGCTGCAACTACCGCACTGGCTCGATGTGCGAGCCGGTTCGGTTCAGTTGATCGCTCTGGCGCCGCCCGGCGTTCGTCTGGTGGGTCCACCGCCACTGTGGAATGCCTCCGCCCAGCGGCCCAACGACGTGTGGTGGCGTCGGCTCGGCGGGCCACTGGTTCGTCCCAGCGGCACTCCTCCGTTTCGCCCCTGGCGATTGGACGACTGGCGTCGTCTTGCCGGAGTCGAGGCGGAGCGGAGCCGCTCACCCATGCTGCACCATCCGCTGCTCGAGCCGTTCGCGGACGCCTGGAACCGCGCCCTGCGCAACGGAGCCGGCTACGCTGTCGGCGGCGCGATCACCGCGCAGATGGCCTCGGAACCGCTGGTGTTCCGCAGCGTCCCTGCGCGGTTCGTGCTGGCGGTGGCGTGGGCGCTACTGCTGTCACTGACCCTCTGCGGCCTGCTGATGCGGGCGCTACGTTTCCACTGGCGGCACATAGTCGTGATGGCTTGGGCTGCCGGAGCCTGTGTCTGCATCGGACTCGTTCCGGACGCCTATGCAGAGTGGGCCGGAAGCGTGACCCTGGCGCTGGTGGTGACCGTGCTGTGCCCGCGGAGTGTCTTTCGCGTCGTGGAACCGCCCGCCCCCTCTCTTGCGCGGGCCCTGGCCTCCACCGTGGCCATGCACGGCCGAAACAGCGTGTCGGTCCGCACCGGCCTGGGACTGCTGCTTTGGATCCTGCTGGCCTTGTCCGGTTCGCAGTGCGTCGTCACCTGGGCACGGTCGTCTGCTCCCGACACCGGCACCGACCGCCCGACTGCCGGCCCGCACCGGACGGATGGGCGCTCCGCGGAGGCCCCCTCGGAGGCCCGCCCAGCGGAAACCCGGCCGCGGGGGACCGCCCAGCGGTTCGACCTGCTGATCCCCTTGCAGGGCGACGCAGCGGCGCTCGGCTCGGAATTCCGTCCTACCAACGTCGTGTACCTTTCCGATGCCCTGTTCAAACGGTTGATTTCCGCAAAGCCCGCAACGACCGCGCAAGACGTGCTCTTCGAGTCCGCCGATTTCGTGGTGTCGTACGACCCGGAACTGAACGTTTCCGCAAAGGCCCGCTTTACGTTTTCCGTGCGGCAAGGGCGAAGTGTCCGGTTGCCGCTGCCGCTGGAAGGCCTCAACCCGCTGGCCGACACGTGCCGGCTGGACGGACGGCCGGTGCCCCTGCAAGCCGACCCCTCCGGACACCTGTTCTGGCAATCCGATGCGACCGCGGCACCGGCGGAACGACGCCCGGCGGAGCCCTCCGCGGCGCCGGCGGAGCCGTCCGTGGATACCCGGCCGACCGACCGCCGGCAAACGGCTGCGCAACAGCCGGGCTGGACGCGGCACATCCTCAGCGTCGAGATCCGTCCGGCACTGGCCGCCAGCGACGCGACGGGCCGCCTTACGCTCCCGTTCAGCAACGCGGCGGTCACCGTGCTGCGACTGCGCTCACCGCGCGACATCCACTGGGTCGAAGCCGACGCGGGTGCGCCGCTGCTGTGGCACGCGGCCCCCGACGCGGTCGAACCACGCCGCTTGAAGGCCGTCGTGTTCCGGACACGCGCGGGCGGACCGTGGACCGTTCGCTGGTTCGCCGACATCGAACCACCGGCTCCCGAACTGCGTGTCTGGACGCTGGACGATTGCCTGACACGGCCCACCTGTCTGGAACGCACGCGGATCCTGCGGATCGACCCGCCACCGCGCACCGCGACCGCCACGCGTGCGGCGAACCCCACGGCGGTGCAGATCTCCGTTCCCGCCGATTCGGTGATCCGATCCGTGAGCGTCGTCGCCGCCGGCCGGACGGAGGACGTCCCCTTTTCGCTGGGACCTGCAACGTCGACCGGACGGCTGCTGACCGCCTGGTTGCCCACGGTGTCGGAAGTTTCCGACATGCCGACGACTTCGAAGACGCCCTCCAACGGCACGGGCGCTTCACCGGAAACTTCCCCGACCAATCCGCAACCCGGGAACGAACCAGCCGCCGCACGCTTCGTCGTCTGCCGGTTCTTCGAACCCTACCGGTTCGACGCCGACGACGTGAGCCCACACGGCGGGCGATTCGTACAACTGAGTCCTCAGCAACCGGCGGTCTTCGTGGATCACCGCCGCGCCCAGACGGACACGCTTTCTTTCGCGTCCGTCCGCACCGAGCCGGCCTACCGCATCGTCGTCTCCCCGGCAGACGACGCCCCGTTGCCGCGATTGCCGCCGGAAGAGCTGCAGATGCTCTTCGGAGCACTCGCCGCAGACGCGGGCCCGACGGCCTTCCGCCTCCTTGAACCGACCGCGCTGGCGGTGGACGTCGTGCCGGTCCTGCCGGAAAAGAGAATCAGCGTCTCCTACATCGGACAGCTCGACAGCCGGCAGCTCACGTGGACGGCCGACGCCGACATCGTGATTTCCGGCGCCGCCGTCTTTCACCACGAGATCGACCTGGACCCGGCGTTGGAAATCGACACCGTTTCCGTCACCGCCAATGACGCCGAACAGGTGCTCCGCTGGACGCGCATGAACGGCCGCATCGTGGTGCACTTGCGCAATCCGGCCGTGGGCACGCAAACGCTCCCCATCCGGGGTCACCGGAACTGGTCCCCCGGGCGGCCGCTCGCCCTGCCGCTGCTCCGTCTGCAGGGAGCCCGTGTCGATTCGGCGCGACTGCGACTGTACGCGCAGGACGATATCGTCGTGCGCTGGGCGGACGCGGAAGCCCCATCCCGCGATGCCCTGCCGGACGCCACCGCGCCAACGACGGATGCCGCACCCCGGCTCGGCCGACAGGTGGCCGAACTGGACGTCTCTTCCGCGACCGATCCACCGCGCATCGTGCCGGAGCACCGGCCCGCCGCACCGGACGCGGAACTGCTGTTGATTCTGACGCCGCCTCCCGCGGGTGACGCTGCCATTCCCTCGTCGTCGCCGGACGCGATACCGCTGGTCGTCGCCGCCCGAGTTCGCGCCGAAACGCTGCCTGGCCGGCTTGCATGGGTCGTGCCGGAAGTACTGAGCGGTGATTTGCGCATCGAAGCCGCCGGCGCGACCGTCTTCGGGCCCACGCGGACCGCGAACGGTTTGCAACTGGTTTTCGTCCCGGAAACCGGCGTCGACACCGTCACCTTCGTCCTTCGAACCCGTCCCCTGCCGGTGGGTGAGACGCTGACGCTCCCTCTGCCGCGATTCACGAGCGGGAACGTCCGCCGAACAACGGTCGTGTGGAGCGAACGAATGTTGGATCGCTTCGAACCGCGACTGCGTGCCCCTTCGGGCGCACCGGTGCCGACGATCACATTGTCCCGGGATGCCCTGCCGCAATGGCTACGTTCCTTTCCGGATGTCTGGCCGTCGGGCGAATCCGCCCGCGCGATCGCGACCGACGCGGAAGTCGCCGGCTTGGCCTTCGCCCCGGTGCAGCCGGTCTCTTCAACCGAACGCATTCCGGATGGGATGCAATGCACCTGGCTGTACCTCGATGGCAACGGGCGTACGTTCGCAGAAACGCTCGTGTACGTACTGCACGCCGGACCCACGTGGCGTCTAAAGCATGACGCGGACCCGTTCCATCTGGACGCAGTGACCATTGACGGACGCCCCGTCGATCCGCACGCGGTCACCCGCGATCGATCCGGCCACCTGACCCTCTCACTCGCACCAAACACGACGGGCCTGATTCGCACGATTCGTCTCGTGTGGTCCTCGCGCATCGCACCGCCGCTGATCGGCGGTGTGGTACGGCTTCCCACACTCGTCTCCGCAGAACTGCCGGCCGACCGGCACGTCACCTTCATCGCCGCGGATCCCGCGATAGCGCTGCGGCCCGTAGGCATTCCTGGTGCTGCGATCGCACCTGCCCATCGCCGCGCCGGTGCACTCGTTGCTTCCCTCTGGCTGGACATCGCCCGTTCGGCCCGACAGGCGACCACCCGCGCCGCGGCCTTGGCCATCGCCCGCGTACTGCGGCAACATGCGGAAAGCACTCGGCCGAATGCCACAACAGCAGCAAGCACCGACTCCGAAATTCCGGCGCCTTCCGCCGTTGGCGAGGACGATGGAACGCGAACGGCCGAGGACTCCTCACCCGTTCCGCCACCACTCGCAATCGGCACACCCGGACACCCCGCCAGCGGCGGAGCCGTCGGCCGCGGCAGTGCCACCATTCCGCGGATCCAGCCCCCCGCTCCCGATACCGGGGCACAAGACGGCGGCCTGCGCACATCAGCGGACGCGGCGTATTCCTTCGCCCACCCGCTGGTGATGCTCGGCAGCGCACGATCCATTCGTGGGGTCGTACGTGGCCTGCCGCCTCGGACGTACTATTGGACGAACCTGAGCAGAAGTCGCAATGTGCTGATGTTCGTCCTGGGATTCCTGGCCGTCGGCGGCGGGGCAGCCTGTCGGCGGTTGCGGCTGCTCGACCGGCTCCATCGCTGGCCGGGCGCCATGTGGCTGTTGCTCGGCACCACTTGGTGGGCGTGTTTCGTCCCGAGCGCTCTGGGACTGCTGTTCATGTCCTTCGGCCTCGCGGATCTGACTCGCCGCTTGTCGGTCCTGTGGGCGAACCGCCGGCGCAGTCCGGGCGAACCGCCTTCCGGACTGAGCAGTTCGGTGGTCGACCGGTTTCCGGGCCTGTAAAACCTGTCCGTCATGCAACCAGACAACATGCACCACGCATCGTTCGCAGCCGCGGCCGTCCCACGCCGCTATTCCCCTCCGGCGTCGGCCACCACCGTGCCGGCCGACGCTTCGCCGTTGCCGCCGCGCCATCCCGCCGTCGACTTGGAGTCGCTCGCGGGATGGCTGGCCGAACGCGGCGAACCGGCGTTTCGCATGCGGCAGATTCGGCACCGTGTGTTCCACAGTTCCATCGACAACTGGGACCAGGCCACCGAACTGCCACGCACCCTCCGGAGCGATCTGCAACGGCATTGGCCGCTGTTCCCGAACCCCGTCGCCGCGCACCGCGTCGCCCGCGACCGAACCGAAAAGCTGCTGCTGACGTTGTCGGACGGAGAGCACATCGAGTGCGTGCTGATGCGCGAACGGCGGCGGCGAACCGTTTGCATCAGCACGCAGGTCGGATGCGCCATGGGCTGCGTCTTTTGTGCCAGCGGCCTGCTCGGCGTCAAACGGAACCTCACTGCCGCAGAGGTCATCGAACAGGTGCTCCGCCTGGACCGCCTTTTGCCGGCCGACGAACGCATCACCAATGTGGTCGTGATGGGCATCGGCGAACCGCTGGCGAACCTCGCCAACCTGCAGCGCGTGCTGGACGTCTTGACCAGCTCCGAGGGATACGGCCTGAGCCCGCGGCGAATCACCGTGTCCACCGTTGGTCTTCCGGACGCGATCCGTCGCTTCGGCGACCTCGGCAAACCCTTCAACCTCGCCGTCTCCCTGCACGCCCCGAACGACGAACTGCGCAACCGGCTGGTGCCGGTGAACCGCAACATCGGCATCGCGGCCGTTCTCGCCGCTGCCGATGACTACTTTCGCCGGACCGGACGCCGGGTCACGTATGAATACGTACTGATCGGCGGACTGAACGATGCCCCGTCCCACGCCCGGCAACTGGCGGCACTTCTCCGCCCGCGCTGCGCACATGTGAACCTGATTCCGATGAATCCCGTCGCTGTGCTGCCCTATCACGAACCCGCGCCACCGAGAACCCGGCGGTTCCAGGAAATCCTGCTGCAGCACGATATCGCGGCCACCGTCCGAAAGCGCAAAGGCGCCGACATCGACGCCGCCTGCGGACAACTGCGGTTGCAGGTCCGCACTGCCCCGCCATTTTCGGACACCGCCGATACGCCGACAACGCCGTCGGCCACACCATAGGCAACCAGCCCCGGCAGGGTCCGCTCGCGCTTCGCCAGCGTGCGGACCGCAAAGGAGACCGACCGCGTGGACCTCTCCGTCCGTCTCAATCGACTGGAGCTGCCCAACCCCATCCTGGTCGCCTCCGGAACCTTCGGATACGCCCGGGAATTGGCGGCCTTCGTCGACTTCAAACGACTCGGCGGCATCATCCCCAAGACGGTCACCGCAAGACCACGCAAGGGCAACCCGGCGCCGCGCACGATCGAAACTCCCAGCGGCATGCTCAACGCCATTGGCTTGGACAACGACGGAATCGAGCATTTCCTGAAACACCACGTCCCCCATCTGCTCCGCCTGGGAGCACCGTTGATCGTCAACATCGCCGGCCACGACGCCGAGGAATTCGTCGCCCTCACAGAACGATTGAACGACGTCGACGGACTGGCCGCGGTCGAATTGAACATCTCCTGTCCGAACGTCTCCGGCGGCACGGACTTCGCCACAGACCCGCGGCTGACCGCACGCGTGGTATCCGACGTGCGCCGCGTCAGCCGCTACCCGATCATCGCCAAACTGACACCGAACGTGACCGACGTGACCGTCATCGCCCGAGCGGCCGCCGAAGCCGGCGCGGACGCCGTGTCCCTGGTCAACACGTTCACGGCCATGGCCGTCGACTGGCGGCGCCAACGCCCCATCCTGGGCAACGTCACCGGCGGCCTGAGCGGCCCGGCGATCAAGCCATTGGCCCTCCGCGCCGTGTTCGCAACCGCCCGCAGCGTCGATGTGCCCGTCATCGGCATCGGAGGAATCTCCAGCCTGGACGACGTCATGGAATTCCTCGTCGCCGGTGCTTCCGCCGTGCAGATCGGCACCGCCAACTTCTACGATCCCACCGTCACGATGCGGATTCTCGACGAACTGCCCGACGCCCTGCGCACCCTCGGCGCCGACCGAGTGGCCGATGTGGTCGGAACAATCCAGCTACTCGACCGCCCGGCCCGTCCACCACAGCTCGCGGACTGAACGACGATTTCCCGAGACTCCCGATTTTTTCCAGTGCCCCAGCTCCGCGTGATC
>RFHO01000281.1 GCA_003696385.1 Planctomycetota bacterium
ACGGCGGGCAGCAACAATGCGATCAGGATCGCGATGATCGCGATCACGACCAGCAGCTCGATCAGCGTGAAGCCGCGACTGAGCCGCCGCCAACCGGGACGTCGAACTTTCATGTGTGATCCCTCCTTCGAACGAAAAACCTGATCAGAACACACCACAACGTAGCCCCGAACGCCGTAGCCGGGCATCGGCCGCACGCCAACATACCCGCGACCGGCCGCTGATCATGATGCTGAAATGCAATCAGGCCCGCCGCACACTTCACGGTCGGTCGCGATGACGTACGACACACTCGGGCTACGCTGTACCAGATGCCACTATAGCAATGGCCGAATCCGACTTTCAAGCCCGGTGAAGACGGATTCGCGTCCTGGGGCATTGCGCCCGACCGAAACCTCCAACAAGAGCCACCACACAGACCGGACGCTGCCGATCACCCACGGGATGCTGTTCGTCCACCCTCGAAAAAGGCGACCAAGCGATCACTCCGATTTCAGCTCGATGTTGAACGTGTTCTCCTGTCCGGCTTTGACCTCGAAGGTCAGGTCGGTCTTGGTGATGTCGCCGTACTTCTTCGGCACTTTGCAGTCTTTCGGTTTGGGAGGGCCTTTCGACCCATCCGATGGACCGCTGGGGGAGGAGAACATGCCGGGGTCCGGCGGGCACTCGACGGTGACCTTGTACCAGCCGACGACGGCACCCTCTTTCCCGCCGGGGCCGTGTAACACAAACTTGCCCTGATCGTCGGTGGTGGCGGCTGACACCGGACCTTTCGTGCCCTTGGTGGCGTCCGGGTGGAATGTCACGTTCACTCCCGCGGCCGGCTGGCCGTCCACCGTCACGGTGCCGCTGACCTTGGCATACTCCGGTCCTTGCGGCTTGCCGCAACCCACCAGGGTGAGCAAACACGCCGCCGCCGTCAGGAGAATCATCACATCCGGTCGTTTCATCATCGCGCCTCCACGATCTCAGGTTCGTACGATGCTCGCCAAGTGCTCGCCTTCCGGAAACGGCCAGTGCGGTCCGCGTCACAAGAAACGCGTCGTCGCGCCCGGAGAGCACTTTCACGAGTGCACAACATAGGAACCGATCGACTCAATGTCGAGCCAGCCGGCGGGACGTGGCCCGATCATGAGCGCGGGTTTCCGCCTCCGAATACGCTGGTTCCACGACGACCACGGCCGCCTCGTCGGCCGGCACGCGGACTTGCTGGACGGTACCGGTGGCCCAGTGAACCACCAGCGTGACGTCCATCCCCTTGGGCACTGCGAAATGCAACCACGGTGACGAACACGACAGATACCCGGCGCCTGCCTTGCCGAATCGGCGGAGTCGGGCGGTCCGGGCAGACCGTGGCCCGACGGGCTGAGCGTCCACGTACGTTCCGACGGCATCGCGGCTGCCGGTGCGGGCCGCCAGCCGTACGTTCAGCGCCCTCCGCTCACCCGTCGGGCTGTCGTTGCGCAACACCGCCACCGGCTCGTTGGTGTGCGTGACGACCAGGTCGATATCGCCGTCGCCGTCGATGTCGCCCGCGGCTACGCCGCGCCCCCAGTGTTTGTGGCGGAAGTACGGCCCGGCGGCCTCGGCGACGTTCGTGAAACGGCCGGCCCCGTCGTTTTCGAACAGCAGCGGAACCTGCTTCACGTCCGTCGAGGCCGGTGTGTACATCACGTGCCCATTGGTGGCGAAGATGTCGACGTCGCCGTCCAGGTCGAAGTCGTAACACACGGTGCCGAACCCGACATAAACCGCGCCGACTGCAGTGATGCCGGCTTGGGAGCTGCGGTGACGGAACAGGCCGTGGCCGTCGTTGCGGTACAGCGCGAAGAACTGCGATTCGAAGTTCGCGACCCACAGATCGGGCCAGCCGTCCCCGTCGAAGTCCGCTGCATCGACCCCCATGCTGCCTTCCGCCTGACCGGTGTCGCTCAAGGCAGTCCCGCTGACCAGTCCCGATTCCTCGAAGTATTCACCATTGTGGTTGATGTACAGCCAGTTGGGCGTCGTGTCGTTGGCCACGTACAGGTCGACGTCGCCGTCGAGGTCCAGGTCCGCGGCGACGGCTCCGAGGCCCTTACCGCCCTTGGCCAGGCGGAACTCTTCACTGGCATCGCGGAAGGTGCCGTCACCGTTGCCGAGAAACAGCCGGTCGTCCAGGCCGTTGAATTCGGCCGGCGGGCAGACGTCCGGAACTCCCCGAGGGCCGGGACAGGTGGGATTGTTTTCCAGCGACCAGTCCACGTAGTTGGCGATGAACACGTCTGCAATACCGTCGCGGTTGAAGTCGGCGACGGCCGCCGCCGTGCTCCACGGGCAATCGCGCAGACCGGCCGCCCGGGAGACGTCGAGGAAAGTGCCGTCCCCCATGTTGCGCAGGCAGACGACGCGTTCGTACCCGGTGATGATCACGTCGCGGAAGCCGTCCTCGTCCCAGTCCGCCGCGTAGACGCCGTGGGAGTAGGGCCAATTCTCTGGAAGCGTGGTTCCGTTGCCGAGACCGACATCGTGTTCGATACGCAGAAACGTCCCGTCGCCACGGTTGCGAAACAGCCCGTTGGGGTGTCCCACGATGCCGATCACGCGGCCGTTCTCCGCTCGGCGGAAGCCGCCACCGCCGGCGATCAGTGCGTCCAGGTCACCGTCGCCGTCGTAATCGAACAGTGCAACGCCCGAGCCGAGCGACTCCAGGATCGCCCGCATTCCGGCTTCTTCGCCATTGCGGACGGTAAAGTCGACGCCGGACGCGGTTGTGACGTCGGTGAAGCGGATTCGCGTAGGCGATGCACCGTCCGCAGCAGCTCCCTGAACGGACGCGGTGAGCGAACGTTGGCCGGAAACCTTCCGCGGCAGCGAGGTCCGTTTGGACGCGGGCGAAGTCGCATTCCCGCAGCCGGACGGAGCCAGCAGCAGGAGAGGCAGCATCAGTCGCAACGCGCTGGAAACGCAGAAGCCGAGGTCGGCGTCGCGCGTGGTGGAAGAACTTCTTCGATGCGACAAGTGCGAGCCGCGCTTCCCTGACCGGGCGGCGTCGTTGTGGGCGTTCATCGGTCGTCGAGTGAAATCCGGTCTGATGCCGGACGCGTTCGGGTTCATTCGGTGGTTTCGTTTCCGTCGGCGGGGGGCGCAGCGGCGGCCTGGGCGCGACGGCGGTGTTCGGCGGCCCGCTGCTCGTCGCCGCGTGCGGCGAAATAGTCCGCCAACAGACGGTGCGCTCCGGCATGGTTGGGGGCCAGCTCCAGCACGCTTTTCAGCCATCGCACGCCCGCTTCCCGCGACTGGTACTTGTAGGCGATTTCGCCGATCCGGAAACGAATTTCGACGTTGTCCGGTTCGCGCATCAATCGCCGTGTCAGGTTTCCCACCTCCAGCACGGGCTTGGTGGCCTGATTGACGAACCGGAACTGCTCGGCCGCTTCCTTCGTCCGGCCGCTGGATTGCAGTGCACGGGCGTAGGCATAACGGATCTCGAAATTCTCCGGCTGAAGTTCGACCGCGCGGCGGAGCAGCTCGACGGCCCGCCCCAGGTGCGGGTCGTTCGCATCGGCCACGGACTCCGCAGAGCCCCGTTTGGCGTCGGCGTCGTTCTCGGCCGCCGCCAGTTCCAGCATCCCCAGCTCACGCAGGACGTCGGGCGAGTCGGGACTCCGCTGCAATTCGCGTTCGAGAATCGTGCGGGCTTCGTCCAGCCGGCCCAGCTTGTACAGGCAGGTTGCGTAATGGACGTGCACTTCCTCGGGGGTGATCCGGTCGAACCGGCGGTCCGCCTGCCATTGTGCGGTGTCGCGGTCGACCAGCGGCTGCAATTCCTGCAGTGCGTCTTCGAATTTGCCGAGTTTCATCAGGCATTGAGCCAGTCGGAAGCCGGCCGCGGCGTTGTCCGGATCACGGCGCAGTACTTCCACGTAATTGTCGGCGGCTTCGTTCCAGTGCAGCAGCGACTGTTCGAACCGTCCCCGATAGAAGAACGGCTTCGGATCGTCGGGAAAGTCGCGATGCCAGGCCTCCAATACCTTCAGCACGTCTGCGATCCGCAATCGCACCATCGCCGCCTTCACGAACGCCTCGCAGATTTCCGGACCATCCGAGCCGGCATTCTGAAACAGCTCCGCCCAGTGATCGCGGACTTCTTCGAGCTGCCCGGTCTGGGCCAGCGCGAGAAGTTGCTCGCGTTCCAGTTCGCGGACGGGATAGCCCAGTTCGTGGGCCCGCTGGAGATGATGCCGAACCCGGTCGAAGCGCCCCAACCGGCGATACGTGCGGGCCAGCAGAAAGTGCAATTCGGCATTGTCGCCGTCCAGCGGCCCGGCGACAGCCAGCCATCGCAGCGCCGCCGTGTGGTGGCGCTGTTCGACATTTGCGCTCGCACGCCACAGACACAACTCCACCACCAGCGCACGCAGCCCCCAAAGCGCCAGCGCAAGCACGGCCAGACTGAGCGCCCACCGCCAGACACGAGCGGCGCGGCTCAGCGGCGACTGCACGCGTGGTCTGCTCATACCGGTCGTTCGTGCCGCCGGTGCTTGTCCCAAAGGTTGCCTCCGTGAGTGTCTGCGTTTTGGGTTTGCGGATCGTTCGTTCCACCGCGTCGTTCAGCTTCGGTTCGGAGCTCCGTCTGACTGCGCGCCGCGGGCTTTGTGACGGGCCCGCTCCGTTCTCGCGCGGAACTCTTCGAACGTCACCGCGTCACCGCCTTCTTCGATCACCCAGTGCCGGTCCACGGCCAGGTTCGTCAGCTCGTCGACGTGTCCCGACGGCCACTGCACGCGCAGCCGAGCGATCCGGGTTGCCCTCCCAAGTCCGACGTGGATGCGGCTGGGAAGTTGGGACAGAAAGCTGGATACCGGAAACAGTTCCCGCGTGATGACGAACGTGTGGGAGCCGGCTGCGTCCGGTTCGTCCCCAACTTCGGAGTCCTTCGGGGCTTCGACTTCCAACCGCAAGCGGGCGCCCAGTCCCAGGCGATTGGACCGTGTGCCACGCAGCGACAGGATCGCCCAATGTGTTCGGGGAGCCCGGTTGAGGAACAATCGCAGCGGTCCGCCGCCGCTGCTGCGGACGACCAGGTCGATCATGCCGTCCCCGTTGAAATCTCCCACCGCCACACCGCGGGAGTCGCTGTCGATGTCCGCGCCGCCGGCGTGCGAGACGTCGACCAGCCGGCGTCCGCCCACGTTCAGCAGCAGGCGGTTGCGCTCGAAGGCGCTGAGGTTCTTGTCGTGGGCCTGCCAGGGATTTTCCAGCCAGAACTCACCGTCCTCTTCATCCAGCTTGCCCGCCGCCGGGCAGTGTTCCCGTTGGTTGAGCGGCTGTGACACGACAGCCTGCCAGATGCAGCGTCATCCGTCCGGCTCGCCGCGGCGTTCGGACTTGAAGCCCGCCGTGGCATACAGATCCAGCCATCCATCGCCGTTGAAATCCGCGAAGTTTGCGCCGTACGCCCACCCCACATCTCCGGCGATCGCGTCACCCGCCAGCACCTCGAACGTGCCATCGCCGCGGTTCAGATACAGCTTGTTGCCGATCGTTCCTTCACGGATCTTTTCGTACAGCGTGCGGTCGTAACGCTGCGGATCGACGTTGGAAAGAATCCGATTGCCCGCCTTCGAATACATGTTGGCCACGTACAGATCGTTCCAGCCGTCGTTGTTGAAGTCACCGGTGGTCACGCCCATCGAAAAGCCGCCGAAAACCGGGTCGATGGCCTGCACGGCGAACGGTTTCGGAAAGCGATTGACCAGCAACGCATTCCGGCCGAACTCATTGATCGCCAGCAGATCGGGTGCGCCGTCACGATTGGCATGGAACCAGACCGCCGTGAAGCAACTGGACCCGCCCGCGCCGGCGTCCGCCCGCCGCGTGACGTCCTCGAACTGCCAGTTCCCCAAATTCCGCCAAAGCACGTTGTCGATGCCCAAGCCGCCGTCGATCCACGAGACCCGCTCTTCGGCCCGTTGGCCCGGCAGGTACGGACCACTGTGGCACACATACAGGTCCACCAGGCCGTCCCCGTCGAAATCCGCGACGGCATAGCCGGCCGCGGGTGTGATCAACAGGTTCGTATCGGCCGTGCGATCGCGAAACGTTCCGTCGCCCCGGTTTTCGAACAGTCGGTCCTGCGTGATCAGGTCCACGTCCCCATCGTTGTCCAGGTCGGCCCAGCAGGACAGCACCCACTGGGCCCGTTCGCGCGGTCGCAGCCCTCCCAGTCCGGCGGCGTCGGTGACGTCGACGAAGCGTCCGTCTCCCACTCCGCGATACAGTCGCGGTCCGGTCAAACGGTCGTCGATCAGCAGATCGAGCACGCCGTCCTGATCATAGTCCGCGACATACACGCCGCCGGTGTTCGGATCGAATGGCCCGTCGGAACGCCAGTTATCGTACAGTGCGTCGACGTCGATCCCGCTGTCGGCCGTCACCTCCTGGAACAGGTACCGGCGACCCTCGACGATCCGCACCGCCCGCAGCTCCGCCGCTTCGATCCACTTCCTGCGGTCGCCCACGTTTTCGTCCAGACCGCTCGTGCGCAGATGCAGCCAGACGGTCGCTTCCACGGGCATTCCGCTGCGTTCGCCCGCCATGTGGACCTTCCAGTACGACCACCACGGACCGTCGAAATGGTCGCGGTCCAACGGGCTGAGGCGCACCAGACCGATGCTGGCGCGGCAGTGTCCCGACCCGGCGTCGAAGCGGCCTCGGACGGCCGCCAGCCGCTGCAAGAACGCCTCGGCCGACAGGTCGCCATTGTTGGCCGGTGGTCCAACGGGAGGCTCCGGTCGACCGGCTTCCAGAACCTTCATCCCGTCGTCCCGCAACAGCCGCGCAGCGGAGGCATCAGGATACGCGACGCGCAGTTGGCCCGCCGCGTCGCGGCCCGTGAAATTCGCGGCGAAGAAATCCCCGAGTTCCACCAGTCGGCCGCCGGAAATCGCCGCCTTCCACGCCGGGAAAACATGTCGCTCGATCTTGAAGCCGATGTGTTCGGTGTCCCACAGAAACCTGCGGTCTGCCTCGCTCAGAACCAGCGCGCTGCGCAGCCGACTGCGTGCCGCCGCGCCCGCGGGGACGTGCTGCCCACCGCCGCGTACGCCCTTGGACGGCCTGCGAACGCCGAACGGTGCGCTAGGCCAATGGATCAATCCACTGAACAATGCCGCCGTCGACATGCCCAGAAGCAGCACGATCGCAACGGACAGGTTCCTCATGCGGAACATTCGCGGAACTTTCTTGGGACGCCGATAGAAAACGGAACGAACGCAGCGGACCGGCCGGTCGAGCGTGCTTGCGGCGGTCGCGATCCGTCGAGAAGGGACTCCGTCGCCGGGTTGCGCCCCGGCAATGCGGTGAAGTCATTGTGAGCCGCTGACCGGCGGGAAGCAAGCCGTGGTGGCAGACGCCGAACGCCCGCGCGCCGCCTCCGACGGTGCATCGCAGCCCCCATCGCGTGCCGACGTCCCGTTTGCGGGCGGATCGTTGGACACGTACAGCACGAAATGCGCATGCCACAGGCAGCCTGCGAACAACAGGACGTGGCCGCCGGTCGCAAAACCGGTCGAGAGCATCTGCATCACCCGCCGGGGAAATACGTACCAATGCGTCGCCATGATCGCCAGAACGTACAGCAGAAACGAGCCCTGCAGCGCCGTCCGGCCCAAACGGTCCGACCGCACGTCCCGCAGCACGGAGGTACCGACCGCACCCGTCACCACGGCGGCCGGAAGCTGCCACAGCCAGTCGACGTGCCGCGGATCGTCCGCGGACGCCAGGCCCTGCACGGCCGCCCTCAGCACCGGTGCCGCATGAGTGCCGATCGCAGCGGCGATCAGCACCGTCGTCGTTGCCGCCCATCCCCAGACGCGGTACCGCCCCCGGAAATCCTTCGGACTCAGCGAGCGAACCCACCAAATCAACAGCATCAATTCCGCCGACAGGACCAGTAACGCCACGTCCACGCCGACGGCCAGACGTTCGGCGAAGGGCCCCAGCACCTCCGCCGGAACCACGGCCTGCAATGCTTCCCCAAGCGGAGTGGGCAGCACGTCCCACCGCAACAGATACACCATGCCGGCACACAACGCGATCGACACGATCACGCAGAGCTGACGCCACGGCGCGGGAGCGATCAGCCGCTCGAAAGGCGTAACCCTGGGAACGTTCGCGGTCGGCGAGACGCTCGCGCGCTCCCGCTCCTCCTCCGGCGAGGGCGTCGCATCCCCGACACGGTCCGCGGGGAGCTTCCCGCGCTTCAGGGCCAGGCGGCGGCGACGTTGGTGCAGGTGTTTCGATCCCGCAAAACGCACGGCCATGGACGCGTCGGCTCCTGAAACA
>RFHO01000282.1 GCA_003696385.1 Planctomycetota bacterium
GAAACGTGTTCACCGTACGGCGACCGTTCACGACGATCACGAGTTGTGCCCGGAACGAACCGGCTGGTGGAGGATCGGCCGCACCAGATGCCTGGGTAGCGGAGCCGAGACCCGGTGCTGCAAGCCCTGCGAAGCATCCCGCGGCTGAGCGTCCCGGGCCGCGTTTCGCCGACTGTACCACCAGCGAGTGAACACCGAGGACGCCTCGGCCAATCGCCTCAGCTTTTCCGCAGAAACCGCGCCGGGGGATTGGGCCCGCACGACGGGATGAACGGCAACCGGGGTAACGCCACCACCCAATGCCGCCGTTCGTGCCGCGGCGGACCGCGGCCGTACTCCGTCCGACCGTGCGGCGGCCAGCGAGTCCCCCCGCGGCTGGGTCAGATCGGGGAAGCCAGACCGTACCCAGTTGAGCCATGCCGCCTCGAGCTTCGCAAGGTTCCGGACGCCGTACTGCCGGGCGAATGCGGACTCCCATCCCGAGCGATGAGCATCGGTCAACAGGGCAAGGAACGCTGACCGGCCCTTCCACTGAATCAGATAGTCGCACAACGCGAATCCTTGGGCGTACAGCGTCAGCACCTGTTGCATGTCTGCAGGGTACTCGGTCATCCGCAGCAGCGAGGCGAGCGGAATCAATCGGCGGTTGGCCAGGACGGAGCGCACCAGAGCCCTTTGGCGCCGTTTTTCCTGCTCGTCTTCGGCCAGTGTGGCGGCGCCTTCGTCGGCCCAGCGGGGCAGAGGACGGCGGAAATAGGAGGCAAGCACCGTGTGGGACACCTCGTGCGGAATCACCGACACCAGGAGCCGATCGAGCGGCCCCTGGATTTTCATGTCCCAGTTGTAGACTTCTGTACGTCCCATGGGACCGGGCGAAAACGTGAATGTCGTAGCGCCGCCGGCTCCGGCCTTCGATGTGTCGGCGGTGATGCGACAGGGCGCCGCCCAGTTGGGGAAGGCCCGACCGAACCACTGCTCGGCCAGTTCACGGCGGTAGTATTCGGCCGCCCGAGCCACCTGCTCGGCAATCTGCGGCGTTGCTGCATCGACGATGAAATTCGCCGTGCGAAACGTCGCCCCCTCTGCCGGCATGAGACACGCGTGCGACACGAGCGACGCAACGGCGAAAACGAGCGTCCGCCCGATATTCCGGTCGGCGCGGCTCCAAGTGCGGCAGACATGGCTGGAACCCGGGATCAAGGCAGCGTTCACGTGGGCGTCCTTTCCCACCGGTCAGGGATACGACGGCTCCGTCGGTCCGTGTCGAGCACCGCCAACGTCGGCGCGGCGGGCTCGTGGAGCCGTCATTCTGTTCTCGCGGGCCGGCCAATCCGGAAGCAAACGCGATGCCGAAACCATCGCGGTTGCGAAAAACTCCGCGAGCCCGACACACCGCCCAAAACCGTCGCGCGTGCGACTTCCGGCTCGAAGCGTGAGCCGGTCTGCCCACAACACCGGCCGAGATGCCGCTGTGCCGTTGTCCGCCGTGGCCCAAGCCGCACTTCGAACGCCGGCGCGACGACGAAATCCCGCACGTTCCCTACCGCCGCTGCCGCCGTCGGCCCGCGGCAATTGTCGCGTTTACATCGCGTCCCTGTTTCGCTCGGCAAGAATTACAACGCGGGGGCGGATCTCATCGTGACGGTGCCTCGGGCGCGAAGCGGCATCTCCTTCCCGCGACGGATTGACTACGCAGGCGAACCGGCGGGACGCGGCGAAAGCAGCCTGGGACGTTCGCACCGATTGACGCAAAGGGCATTCGTGGCTATGAAAGAATACACATTGTGCAGTATTCTGCCGTCTGGTGTCGGCGAAGCCTTCGGCACGACGGGCGGCAATTGCAAAACGGTTTGGTTCAAGACCAGAAGCGAGGGAACCATGGGCGTCATTCTGACAGAACGGGCGGCCGAAGAGGTCAAGCGAGCGATCGAGAGCGCAAAGGCCGCGCAGAATCTGGGAGACGAAGCGGTACTGCGGGTTGCCGTCGTCGGCGGCGGTTGCAGCGGATTCCAGTACCACTTGGGCATCGACAACAAGTACGACCCGGCCAAGGACCTGGTCTCCGAACAGCACGGCGTGAAAGTGGTCGTCGACAAGAAGAGCGAACTGTTCCTGGACGGGACGACGATCGACTACGCCGAACAGCTCGACCGTCGCGGGTTCACTTTCAACAACCCGAATGCCGTCCGGACCTGCGGTTGCGGAAGCAGCTTTTCCGCCTGAGGCCCGGACGGAACGCACTGCCAGCGCCGCCAGGCCGGGCAGGCGAACACGATCACGGCAGGCCGCCAACCGCCAGGCGCGGCGCATACCTTTGGCACGTCATCCGCACCGAAAGATCGTCGAAAGCGAAAGCCCCCGGTCTGAAGGCCGGGGGCTTTTTCTTCTCGCCGCTTCCTGTCGCCGTCCCCGGGATCGACACGGCGTCACGAATCGTCCTCTGCTCGCCGTCGACCTTCGGCACCGGCGTCGTCGACTCTATTCGCGAAGCGAGAACGACACGAAGACCGCTCCGCGTTTCTCCGGAACGGCGTAGCCGGCCGATGGCGGGAAGTACCGCGCAATCGCGTCGAATTGCGGCAACGTGGCAAAGTCGATGTCCGGAAACCACCCCGGGCCCTGTTTCTTCAACAGATCGTACAGGAGCCGCATCTGGCCTTCCTGCCGCTGGAACGACAGGAGCGATGTTTCACGCGGGATATGGGCGGCCAGCCGGCGGTAATCGAGCGACTGGGCCAGCGGGGCTTCGTTCGAACCGCGGATGATCTCTTCGATCTTCGCAACATTGGTGGCAAAGAAAAGGTTGCCATTGGTCACGGCAACACCCATTGGGGCCTTTCCGGGCCCGGCCGGGACTTCGTAGATCTTCACGCCACGGAATTCCCGCGCCTTCCCGAGCCTCCCCGGTTGCTCACCGAGTTTTCCAAGGACGGACTGGATCCGCGATTCGTTCTTGACACCGATGGCCACCAACATGTCCTGCTGCGGCAGCCCGTCGGCACCAGCCACTGCCTTGAACCGCAGCAGCCGGAACCGGCCATTCAGATGGTCCAGCACGTCCTGTTTGATGTGTATGCCGGCCCCACGTTCGGGATCTGCCGCCTGCTCGATAACGCGTTGAAACGCCCCGGGGCCGCGAAACGCATCGAAAAGCTGACCGATCGCCTCGTAGGCTTTCTGCACGTCCCAGTTGAACGCCAGATAGGCCGCAACCGACTCGGGAACCCACGTGGGCGGCGTCAGATCGGTGGCCGGGAACTGCAGCGCAGCAAGCACCCCCGTCAGGGGCTCATCGACGACAATCACGGTGCGCGAAATCGTGTCGTACGGCTCGGAAGCCAGGTGTACCGTGCCGCCAACGGCCTTCAGGTTCGCCAAGCCGACCGTCGGCAGCATGCCGACGACCATGGCCAAACCGACGTTGGGCTCCTCCGCCGTTTCGACCGCCGATTTCAAAAGACCGACCAGGTCCAGATACCACACCAGCGCCGGCTCGGCGTTTCCACCGGCTCGGGAGCGGATGTAGCGGTAGTTTTCGGATTCGGCGAACGTGTCCTCGTGCCTTCCGTCCCACCGCGTCAGAACGGATTTGAGCACCTGCACGGTCTGGCCGATCACCACGGTGGATTCGCGAATGAAGTAGGCTCCCGCCGTTTCGACCTTTCGGACGGACTGTCCGTCGGGCCCCGCCTTGTTCACCTCTTTTGAGTACACGTGCAGAGTCGTTCCGGCGAACTGTTCGGTGCGTCGCCGGTTGCCTGGCTGGGCATCGAACGATTCGTTCAGCGCCTCGATCAATCGGTCGACCGTCTCCCGTCGCGAACCGAAATCGACGAACAGCACCGTGGCGACTCGTTCGCGCGGTTCGTTCACCACGGCCAATGTCACTTCGCCCGCTGGCAGTTCCCACAGCTCCTCCCACGTGACACCCAGATCCTTCCGCAGCCGCGCCGTGGCTTTGTCGAACTGTCGCCGGACGCTTTCACAGAAGTCCGCCAAGGAGGGATCGTTGGCCAGCCGGCCCCAGTTGGTTTGCGCGAACCGGGCTTTGAACTGCTGCACGTTCGGAAAACTCAGAAAGACACCGACGTGCCGAGGCAACCGACGGTCTGCCGGCGTCTGCTGCCCCATCGCGGGAGCGACGGCGAGTGTGGCCAGCAGAGCAATCAGAGCCACGGCAATGGAGTTCGAAGGTCTGCGCATCGTTTCTTCCTTTCGGGTCAGGACCGGCACCGACGGCCCGTACGTCTGCGAGCCCCCGCGCGCAGTACGCGGGCCCGGCCGCCATGCGGCCGTTTCACCGGACTGCAAACGGCGGCGGCTGCGGATTTCGGCGCCGCGGTGCATCGAAATAGTGGTAGCCCGTGTTCGGGTTCGTCTTGTCGTAGGCGAACGCATCCACGTTGTCCAGGAAGTGCTTCACATAGGCCACCGGAATGGCGAACCCCAGCCCTTCCCCGAACTGCAGTTTCATGTTCGTCACGCCGATCACTTCGCCGCGGGCGTTGAACAGGGGGCCGCCGCTGTTGCCGGGATTGATCTGCGCCGTCGTCTGGATGTAGACCAACCCTTCGATGGCCCGGTTGCGTGCGCTGATGATGCCTTGCGAAACGGAACGCTCCAGTCCCAGCGGGTTGCCGATCGCAAACACCAGATCGCCTTCGCGGTAGCGTTCGTCGCTGCTGAGCACGACTGGGTGGAAGGTCAGTCCGTCCTGGCGGGGAATCTGCAACAGGGCCAGATCGAAAAACGGATTCAAGGCGACGATCCGCACGTCACGCACGTCCCGCCGCTGCAACGTCCCGTCGTCTGCCGGATAGAACAGCGTGACGGCGATCCGCGTCTCCTTTTCGATGACGTGATAGTTCGTCACACAATGGCCGTCGCGATTGATGACGAAGCCGGACCCGAGCCCACTGGGCGTGCGAACGAGCACCACACCCCGGCCGTATTCGCGGGCCAACTCCTTGACGCTCCGCGGCGGCAAACGGCCTTCCACGTACAGCCCACGGCTGGCGGTGGCGGCCGGTTGCTGCTCGGTCCAACCCTTGTGACGTGCCCGAATCCGCTCGCGCGGGATCTTCAGCAGATCGATCCCCAGATCAATGACCACGTAGTCCGCCGTCTCCTTCAGCACTTCGCCTTCCACACGCTGACCGCCGGCCAGTTCGATGACGTCCCCGGATGCCGACGACGATACGAGCGCCGATGCGGCGGCAACAAGCAGCATTAAATTTCGGAACATCGCAAAACCTTGGCGGCGTGCCATCAGCTTTCGGACTTCCACGATCGGTCAGCAGGGGAGCGACCCGCGACGGCCACCGGATCACCGGCGCCGGGACGCACAGCACCGACGTGCGTCCCAGACCTTGCAACGGCCACGCGGTCACGTCATGAACGGTCACGGAGTCTAATTGCGATACGAAGAATGGCATTGCGTGCACGCCTGGGAAACCTGGCTGCGTGCTTTCTGGAAGGCTTCAAATTCGCCCTTCTTCGCCGCGGCCATCATGGCCTGAGCCGCTTTGAGCATCGCGTCTGCATACCCCTTGAACTCGTCGTCGTCTTCGAAGCCGTAACCTGGCAATGTGATCACCTTGGCGGTCGCGGCGATCACTGCGGATTCACGGACGACGTCGTCGGCGTTTTCTTTCACAGAGGCTTCGCTGCCGCCGTTGGTGGTAAGCCATTTCTCCGCCCGCTCCAGCCGCTTCATCAGCAGACCGAAATCGGCCACTTCGGCGAATTCCCGCTGCTCGGGACTTTCGGGCAGCCCGGCCGGCAGGTTGCCGTCGAGGATGTCCCGGATGCTGAGGAATGGTTCTTCAACCTGTTTGAACGACGCACGCCCCTGCATCAACTTTTTCTCGACCATTTTCGCGGCCAGATCGCGGACATACTTGGCGTTCGCCTTCCACCGGATGTCGCCCGGATGCTCGATGGCGATTCCCGCCAGCATCGCCAGCGTCGCCGCATCGGGCGGAATCTGGAAGATGCTCTGATTGAACGCACCGACCGACTGCGTCGCGGAGGTCAGCATGTTGCGGATGCGTTTGACTTCCGCAAGGAGTTCTTCCGTCGGGATGATCGCCTGCCACTCCGACGCATCCGCGGAACCGGCCGGCGTCGACGCGGGTGGAGTTCCCGAACCACCCGCGGCCGCGGACTGAGGCGGCGTCGGGGTGCCTCCATCCGGCCCCACCGATGGCGCGGGCTGGCCGCCGGTTCCGATCGTGGCCGGTCCGCTGCCAACCCCCGGCGGCGCGGCGGGTTGGCCGACCACCTGAGTGTTTGCAGCGATTTGCAACGGATCGTCGAAGAACACGTCGTACGGGATCCCGTCGATTTCGCGCCGTCCGTCCGCACCGACCGTCACGGCCGAACTCTTCCGCGCCGGCGCCGTGTCCCCGGACGCGGTCCGCGGTGGGGCTTCCGCCGCAGAAGTACTTCCCGATTCGCTGTCCGGATTCGCCTTTTCCGCGGAACCGGCAGGAGCGGAGGTTTTCTGCGAATCGTTCTCTCCGGACGCCCCGCCACAACCCGCGGCGAACAGCCCCAACACCGCCAGCGAAAGCACCGCGACAACCCGCGACGTTCGTATCATCTTCGTGTCCCTCGAATGCGAGATAATCCGGCCACACCGAACCGCATGCCCGAATCGGCCGGACGGCCGCGATGCACGGCCGAACGCCTTGCAATGGTAGCGTACCGCCTGTCGCGTCGAAAGTGCCCACAAAAGCCGCCCTGCGCCGCCCCCGTCGTGAATTCGCCGGCCTCAACAGCCCTGTCCGGTCGTGTCTGCCGTTCGCTCGGGTCGCTTTGGAAAGGCATATCCTTCTGCTCAACTTTCAACACCGGTCCGCGGCCGTGCACAGCGACGCAAACCGCTTCTCGTCTGTACGCTTCCGGACACCGATTCGTCGAAATCGGCACAGGCGGCGCAATCCACACGGTCTGTCCAGCGATTCCGGTCGCCGAAACCCTCAGAACCCGCGGGCTGTTTGCAATCGCTTTCGGCGGCGTTATACGATGGCAGCGCCTTTGCAGCCGGGCACGGGCAAACCACTGCCCGGCCGTTGCACGTCAGCATGACGCCACCAGTCGCTCGAGGTTCCCTGGTCAATCTGCGTTGACGAAATTCATCCGATCGACGGCCGTCAACGCCGGAGCGAGCAGCCGGACCACCCGCACGGCGGCCGCATCCGCGACGGCCGGTGTCGGGCCGCGTGACTCAGCGGCCGGCGACGAGGCGATCGAGTATGCATCCGGTGCGTGACAAGTTGGAGGTCGCGACACGCAGCGAATACGGACGGAGCCGCACCGAGAAACCTGACGTGAGGGTGTACCATGCGGCGCCAGAACTGGCTTGCGTGTCTTTCCCGTCGTTTGCAAAGGTTCGTCGGTGACCTCCGCCGGGCGGACAATTCGTGTCGGCCGCGTCCCGAGCGATCGACTGCGCGTACGGCTGAAGTACTCGAGACACGAACGCTGTTGTCGGTTGCGGCCTTCTTTTTCTCGTTCGACGGTTCGCTGAACATCGACGTGTCTGCCGGCTCCGGGGTTCGCGTGAGCGCTTCGGGCGGAGCCGTGGTCGTCGAAGAAGAGCTTCCGGACGGCACGTTTGCTCCCGTGGCGATCACCGGAGCCCCCAGCGGCCCCTCGGCGGTCCAGCGGATCAACGTGGTCGGCGACGGTTCGGACAACCGCGTGGATCTGTCTCTGGTCAGCCAGGCCGACTACTCGTCGTTGACGGCAATCGTCGCGGACACGGGCGACGGCGACGACACGATTCTCGGATCCGGTGATTTGGCCGATTCGTTGATCGGCGGGGACGGTCACGACGTTCTGGTCGGCAACGGCGGCGACGACACGCTGGATGGCGGCGACGGCAACGACGCACTGACCGGCGGCGACGGGAACGATTCACTGCTTGCCGGTGACGGATTCGACACCGCGTCCGGCGGGGACGGCGACGATACGGTCTCCGGCGGGGACAGCGGCGACCTGATCACCGGCGATGCGGGCAACGATGTACTGACCGGCGGTGACGGCGAGGACACGATCGACGGCGGCGACGGCGACGACGCCGCGACGGGCGACTTCGGCGATGATTCGATGACCGGCGGAGCGGGCAACGACACGATCGCCGGCAACCTGGGCGACGACACCGTGTCCGGCGGCGACGACAACGATTCGATCGAGGGCCAGGCCGGCAATGATCAATTGCTCGGCGATGCCGGCGACGACACCGTGCTGGGCCACAGTGGTGACGATTCGGTCGAAGGCGGTGACGGCAACGACCGCCTGATCGGCAACGCCGGAACGGACACGGTTCGTGGCGGCGACGGCGACGACCTGATCTTCGGCGGCAGTCACGACGATTTCCTCGTCGGCCGCGACGGCGACGACACCATCAATGGACAGGGCGGCAACGACACGATCCTGGGCGGGCAGGGCGCCGACTTCATCCGCGGTCACGGCAACGACGACCAGATCATCGGGGATCCGGTGCTGGTCTCGATCGACAGTGTCACGATGGACGAAGGGGACGGCTCGCCGAACGTGTTCTTCGTGTTCACGGTGACGTTGAGTGAATCGAGTGATGTTCCGATCGATGTCGATTACGCGACCAGCGACGGAACGGCCACGGCAGGCAGCGACTACGTGGCGGCCGCCGGAACGCTCCGCTTCGACCCCGGCGTCACCGTGCAGACGATTTCGATCGAGATCATCGGTGACACGGTGATCGAGCCCGACGAGACGTTCTTCGTCACGCTCACGGTGGCCAACAGCGACTTCGTGTCGGTACTGGCCGGCACCGGACAGGGAACCATCGTCGATGACGACAACCCGGGGCCGGCCAACGTGGGTCTGAACTTCACGGGCACGACTTACAACCAGAGCTTCTACATTCCGCCGGACACCCAGGGCGCCGTCGGACCGAACCACATCGTCGAGATGGTCAACGGGCGCTATGCGGTTTATGACAAGACCACCGGAACGCAGTTGGCTGCGTCGTCCTTCTCCCAGTTCTGGACCGATGCCGGTGCGACGTTCGTCGGATCGCCCTTCGACCCGCGTGTGGTGTATGACCCCGACAGCGGGCGCTGGTTCGCCGCCGCAGCCGACAACGCCTTCCAGGCCAACAACTTCCTGCTGGCCGTATCCAACTCCTCGGACCCGACCGCCGGGTGGACGGGGTTCGCCATCGACAGCGACACGGACAATGCCCAATGGGCCGACTTCCCCATGCTGGGCATCGACGCCGACGCCGTTTATCTGTCCGCGAACATGTTCGGCATCGGTCCGAACGACCCGTTCGAGATCAACCTGCTGGTGGTTCCGAAGGCGGATCTGGTCGCGCCGACGCCGACGGTCGCCAATGCCACGCTGATCGAAAACCTTCCCGTCCCAGGGGGCTTCACATTTCAGCCCGCCGTGGACTTCGGCCCCAGCGACGGGCGCGCTCCGCTGATCTCGGCGAGCGTGAGCGGTGAGCTGTGGCGTATGGACATCCTGAATCCCGGCTCCGGCTCCCCCACCGTCTCCTCGACCGTCACGATCTCCGTCCCGCCATACGGGCTCACGATGGATGCGGATCAGCCGGGCTCGAAGCAGAACCTGGAGTCCGGGACCGCGTCAGTTTCTGCGTATGTGTACGAACAGGGCGACAGCTTGTGGGTCGTACATAGTGTGGACGATTCGGCCACGGGCAACGTCGCCATACGCTGGTACGAGATCGACGAACCCACCAACACCGTGCTGCAAACCGGTCTGATCGCCGACCCGGACCTGGACCTGATCTATCCGTCGATCGCCGCCAACGCCAACGGTGAAGTGGTCATCGGCGTCACCGGCACGAGCGAGAACGTGTTTCCGAGTACTTATGCCATCGTGGGCACGACGACCGGCGGAGTCACCTCGTTCGGCCCGCCCATCCTTCTGCAGGCGGGCGTCAGCGACTATGAGCGGCTCGACGGCTTCGGGCGTAACCGTTGGGGCGATTACAGCGCCACGGTGGTGGATCCGGTGGACCCCGGCGTGTTCTGGACGTTCCAGGAATTCGTCGACGCCACCGATTCCTGGGCCGTGCAGATCACGCAGATCATTCCCGGGCCGATGGCGCCTCCTCCGCCGCCTCCACCGCCGGCCCCGTCGGCCAGCGCCGACACGATCTTCGGCGGTTCGGGGAACGACACGATCAACGGCAACGCGGGCAACGACCGCATCAACGGCGATTCGGGCGACGACCTGATCGACGGCGGGACGGACGACGATGAACTGTTCGGTGGAGCGGGTCGCGATACGCTCTTCGGCGGCGACGGCGACGATACGCTGTGGGGGCTGGGTGATCCGGACACCGTCGACGGCGGCGCCGGCAATGATCAGTACGTCTGGAACCAGCACGGCAACGATCTGTTCCAGAACACCGGCGGCGGAGGCGACCTGGTGCAGATCCTCACCGGAGACGGCGACGATACGCCGACGGTCCAGGCGGGCAATGGGGGCCTGCAATTCCTCGTCGGCTCGGAGACTCTGACCGTGGACCCGTCGCTGGTGCAGGTCGAGCTGGATCTGGGCAACGGCAACGACCACGTGACCATCCGCAACACCAGCGGCATCGGAGCCATGCTGCTGATGATCAACGGCGAGGATGGCAACGATACCGTCGATGCGACGAACGCCTCGCTGGGCTTCGTCCACCTGCTGGCGGACGGCGGCGCCGGGAACGATACGCTGCTGGGCAGCCGCGATCGCGACACGCTGCTGGGCGGCGACGGTGATGATTCCATCTTCGGGGATCGCGGCCGGGATCTGCTCGATGGCGGCCTGGGACACGACTCCATCGACGGTGGCTTGGGCGACGACACCCTGCGCGGCGGCGACGGCAACGACACCCTGCAGGGTCTGTGGGGGGACGACGTCCTGTACGGAGACGCCGGTGACGACCTGCTGGACGGCCACCGCAACGACGACACGCTGTACGGGGGAGACGGCAACGACAAGCTGATCGGCCGGCAGGACGACGATTCGATGCTGGGTGAAGCCGGCGACGATTCGCTCTTCGGTGGCGGCGGCGACGACTGGATGGACGGCGGCGTCGGCGACGACACGCTCCGCGGCCACGACGGAAACGACCGCATGCGGGGCGATGACGGCAACGACACCCTGGTGGGCGACAACGGCAACGACACACTGATCGGCAACGACGGCAACGACACCCTGAAGGGCAACAACGGCGATGACCTGATCGGCGGCGAAGACGGGGCCGACGTCCTGGTCGGGCACGCCGGAAACGACACGATCGCCGGCGGAGACAACGACGACAAGCTGTACGGCGGCAGTGGCAACGATGTCGTGCTGGGTGAGGACGGCGATGACACGGTCAACGGCCAGGGAGGCTCGGACACCGTCGCCGGCGGTCAGGGGACGAACGTGATC
>RFHO01000283.1 GCA_003696385.1 Planctomycetota bacterium
CACTCGGACGAGGTGCGTGGACGGAAACGTTGCGGCAGTCCGTGCGGTGGGCCGTCGGCTGGGCGGACATCGGCGCGGGTGTCCGGACGCGGCGTCTGGATCGGCGCGGGATGGTCCGCCGATCACCTGACACGACGGCGGTGTTCCGCCTGCGAGCCTGCTCGATGCCGTCGATCGTCGCACGACCACGTGGCAATCACGTACCGCATGTGACGCCCTCATATCCGAACGGTCCCGACGCCGTCCGTCGTCGGCTGTCATCGCCCCGGGGAGGGGCTCGCGGGCTCGGGCAGTTCTGCGGTGGCCGTGAGCCCGTGCGGCAGGGCGAGTTCGATCGGCGGCGCCCTTGCATTCGGTGCATTCGGCAGAACCGGCCACGATCCCTCGGCCGTTGCGGCACCACAGACAATTCCACTGCACGGACTGTTCAAGCCTTTTTACACTGCGCGACGTGCCCGCCGTCGGACGGGCCGCCAGCGACGCCATCTTGGTGCGATTCGGCCTGTGCGGTATAGTCGACGCATCACCGGGTATGGCCCGATGCGGTTGCGGGGGTACGCACGGAATGGCCGCCATTGCGTGACAGATAGTGATGGGGCCTGGCGGAATTAGAGCCGGCGGCCGTGGTAATGCACCCATGCGGCAGCTTCGGTCGAAGTAGCGACAGACTGGTGGCAAGGACGGTCGAACACGGAGAGGCGCACGATGCCTTGGAAAACGGACTTCGCCGCAGACGCGGAATTCCGCAAGGTGATGGCCCACGAGCGGGACGTGGATCTGGTTCGCGTCGCTCTGGAGATCGCCCGGGACGTCGATCCGCAGCTTGATTTCGCGCCGGTTCTGGGGTGGATCGCCGAGCGCGGAGAAGAACTCCGGCGTGTGGTCGCGACGGCCTGGTCGGATGAGGAGGTGTTGCGGGAGCTGGCCCGTCTGCTCGGCGGCGTTCACGGCCTGCGGGGTGAGCTGAGCTGTTACGAAGTTCCCGAAGGGAGCTATTTGCCGCACGTCATCCGCCGCCGGCGCGGCCTTCCGATCGCGCTGAGCATTGTTTACATCGGCGTGGGGCGGCACGTGGGACTGGAGCTGCAAGGCGCTGCGTCACCCGGTCGCTTTCTGATTCGCTGTGAGACGGTTTCCGGAGTCCGATTTCTGGACCCCTACGACGGCGGCCGCATGTACGACGAGTGGGGTGCGACCGGGCTGTTGCAACGGCTGACGGGAATCGACGCTGAACTCCTGAAACAGACTCTCCAGCCCGCCACCCCGCGCGCGATCGTGATCCGTATGTTGAACAACCTGAAGCTCATCTACGTTCGCCGGGGCGAGTGGCTGAAGGCTCTGCGGGTCCAACAGCGGTTGACGGCGTTGAAACCGGCCGAGTACGAAGAACGCCGCGACCTGGGGTACCTGTTGCTGCACGCCGGCCATCCCGGGCCGGCTCTCAATCTGCTGACGCACTGCCTGCGTCATTGTCCGGCGGACGAATCGCCCACGCTGGCGAATCACATTTCTCGAGCCGAACGCGAGCTCGCTTCTTTCAACTGACGGATCCTGCCCGTCAACTTCGTTGCGCTTTCGGCGTCTGGCTTCCGTTGCGCGGCATGGTGGGCGAGCGTCCCATGCAGCCCGCCGCGGTGTGTTGTGCCGGTCGGAATGTATGGTCCGCCGTTGGCTTTCCGGCGCGTCTGCGCCGCGCTGCGCGAACAGCGGTTCTGTCTGGATGATCCCGCCTCCTCGATCGACGGTGTCCCGAATTCGGCCGTTCGTTGCGGCGTTCATTCGTTCCTGTTAGTGTTCCCGTGTTGAGTTTCCGTGCCGGGTACTGGAGACTGTCCGGGCGAGATATGCCGGTGGACCGTCGGATTCGGAGAAGGAGTGCTGGCGATGAGGTGCTGGTTTGGCGGACGCGTTGGAACGTGCACGGCGGTTCTTGCCGGGGCAGTGATTGCGGCGGTGGTTTTCTCGTCGGTGTGGGCGCAGCCGGCGGCCGCACCGCCACCGGAGACGCTGTTGCCGGCCAATGCGGCCGTGTACCTCGGATTCGACGGCAGCAACGCGCACTGGGAGAGCTTCAAGAAGACGGCAGCGTACGAAGCGTTGTATGAGTCCGGCCTGGCGGACGTGGGGATGAAGGTGGTCGGCTGGGCCCTCGCTCGGGGAGGACCACAGGCCGAGGTGATCGGTGCCGCCGTGCGGAGCGTGCTCGACAACGGTCTGTCCGTGGCGTTTACTGCCGGAGAACCGGGAAGCCAGCCGGCACCGTGGGCCGCCGTGGTGGCGCATCGCAACGCCGCTTTGCGCGAACCGGTGGCGGCGATGCTGAAATCCGCAGCGCAGGGAGCGTTCGATTTCCAGGTCGTCGAACGCTCCGGCCGCAGCATCCTGCTGGGCACGCATCGCGCGAATCCCGCACTGACGATCGGGTTGTGGACCGAAGGTCCGCACCTCGTGCTGGTGGGTGGTTTCAACGCTGTCGAGTCGGGCCTGAAGGTGGCGACCGGAGCGGCTCCGAACATCACCAGCGACGGCCTGTGGGCCAAGGTCCGGCAGCAGCGGGGCTTCGAGGTGACGACCGCGTGCTGGTTGAACCTCGAGACGCTGGCGAAGCAGTTCGGACCGATGCCTCTGCCGCTGCCTCCGCGTCCGAACAGTGGGGCGCCGGTCACGGTGGCCGACGTGCTGCGTGCCCTGCGCGTGGACAACGTCCGTTCGATCACCACCGCTATGGGCTACAAGGGCAAGGCGATCTGGACGGAAACGACCATCGACGTTCCCGGCGAAAAGCGCGGGCTGCTGGCACTGCTGGGCGAGCGGCCGCTGAGCGAATCCGATTTCCCACCGCTGCCCGCAGGGGCAAGCAGTCTGCTGGTGTCGCGGCTGGACTGGTCGCGAGGTGCCTCGGAGGTGCTCGAGATCGTGCGGTCGGTGGCGGGGATAGCGTCCCCGGACGGAGAGCAACAGTTCGAACGCCAGCTCCGCAGCCTGAATGACGCCCTGCAGTTCGATTTGAAGACGGAGCTGTTCGGCGCCTTGGGCGACGTGACGGCATTCTACGGCGATCCCAACGCAGGACTCTTTGGACTCGGAATCGGACTTGCGATCTCGGTCAGGAACGCGCAAACGCTCCGCCAGACGGTCGACGTCATTACCCAGCACATCGCCCAAGCGGGCGGGCCGAACCTCGTCGTGGACACGTCCAAGCGGCGGGGACGGATGGTGACTTCGCTGCAGTTCACCGGCACTCCGTTCACCGTTGCGTACACGGTGGATTCCGATTGGTTCGTGCTGGGGCTCAGTCCGCAGGCGGTCGAGGCGTTCCTGCTGCGCAAGGACGGCAAGCTCCCGCGGTGGGAGATGTCCGAGGAGGTGCGGCAGGCCGTGCTCGAAGTCCCGCAGGGCTACTCGGCGATCTCGATCTCCGACCCGCGGCCGACCATCCAGGCCATGATCGGCATGGCACCGTTTCTCATCAATGTGGTCCGAGCGGCCTTGGCCACCCCCAACAATCTGCGGGGGGCCCCGGTGCCTCCACGGGCGCCGGCCGTGGAACTTCCGATTTCACCGGCGGACATTCCGCCCGCAGAACTGGTGACGCGGCCATTGTTTGCGAACGTATCCGTGCGGACGGTCAGCGAAGACGGGATCCGTTGGGTGTCGCGCACTTCGCTGCCGGCGATTCCGTTGTTGCCGTCGGTCGGCGGAGGGGGTTCGGTGGCCGCAGTGGGGGTGTTGACGGCACTGCTGCTTCCGGCGGTCCAGCAGGCCCGGCAGGCCGCCCGGCGGACCGCTTCGAAAAACAATCTCAAGCAGCTCGGCCTGGCAATGCACAACTTCCACGAGGTTTACCGGCATTTCCCGCAGGGCACCGTACCCAACGCCCAACTTCCGCCGCACAAGCGGCTGAGCTGGGTCGTTCCGATGCTTCCGTTCCTCGATCGCGCACGGCTGTTCGAGCAGATCGATCGCAATGCAGCCTGGGACGCTCCGGCAAACCAGAGGTTCGCACGGATGGGCATCGAGCCGTTGTGGAATCCGGGAATGCCCGACTCGACGCGATTCACTCGCGATGGTTTTGCGACGACGCACTACGTCGGCATTGCCGGTGTGGGCAAGGATGCGGCCACGTTGCCCGTCGGCCACAAACGCGCCGGTGTGTTCGGTTACGACCGGAAACTGCGAATTCGCGATGTGCTCGACGGAACGAGTAACACGATCGCCATCACGGAGGCGAGCAAGGTCGGTCCGTGGGCTCAGGGTGGCCCGGTCACGATCCGCGCGCTGACCACCAAGCCGTACATCAACGGCGC
>RFHO01000284.1 GCA_003696385.1 Planctomycetota bacterium
GCTGCATGCCGTGTCCCAGAGCGGATTTCGCGGCGGAACGCTCACCGAGGTCTCCCGCACCGACCGGCCGGCTCATCCGCCCGAACGCACGGATCGTCCCCGGCGTCTCGGGTTGCCGAAACTGCGGCAGCCGCAGTTGGAACGGCCACACCAACGGCCGCCGTTTCACATCGCCCACGGTTCGGAAGACCGGTGCGTACACCAAAGACCGGCGTCCCACGACCCGCCGAACTTCCGCCGGACGGGCTTGCGCCGACGCGTCGTCGCTCGAGAGCATCGTCCCGGATGTCGCCGCTTGGCCGGCCGTTGCCCACAGTGCCAACAGACACGCCACCGTCCGTCCCCAACCGAGGATCGCTCGCATCGCTACCGCCTTCCTGTCGTCCGAATCGCTGCCGGTCACTCACCGAATGCATGTTTCCGCCGCGAGGCGCCGCCGGAAACGCACGTGTCGCTGCCGGGAATGGGCCCCGTCGTGCTACGCCAAAGCACGTGCGCCGACACGCCCGTTGGCAGTGTTCGCCACGGCCAAACGCGTTCTGGTCGTCGTCCGCTGTCGCTTGCAGCGGCCGCACGACCAGGCCCGGGAAGACTCCCTCGACGTCACGCCCCCCGTAGCAGTAGTTCGGAACACCGGGCGTCCTGCTCCATTCGTTGGGAGTTTCCCGATTGCACCAGCGTCCCAACGCCGCGTCAATCTCGGAGCATGCCGTCCAGGCGATGTGATGCACACGATGGACGCGACCGGTATACTTTCCCCGACCCACACGCGACCGCCACCGTTGACGGCAATGTCGCCTCGGCGGACGGATTTCGCTGCAGAACGTCCGACGGGGGCCGGTACCGTTCGCGAACCGCGGCGGACATCCGAACCGTCCGGGAGAGTTCGCCCGGCCCGTCCCGAGCGTCGTTCGGCCGACTGCTCAGCGACGCGTGACAACGAAGCAGACGCCCGAGGAATGTGCATCCGGCGCGCACTGCGCTGCCGCACAGCCGATGCTTGATCCGGCCAACGGCCCGGACGCCGCCGATGGTGAACGCCGTCCAAGCGGTTCCGGCCGCTCCTGTGACGCGTTGGGCCACTGCGAAGATTCCGTGGAGCGAACCGCCCCATGCTCGCCAAGCGCATCATCCCCTGCCTCGACGTCCACGCCGGACGCGTGGTGAAGGGAGTCAACTTCGTCAACCTCCGCGACGCGGGAGATCCCGTCCAGGTCGCGGCACGATACGAGGCGGAAGGGGCCGATGAGCTGGTCTTTCTGGACATCACCGCCAGCCACGAAAACCGTCAGATCATGCTGGACGTCGTCCGGCGGACGTCCGAAGTGGTGTTCATGCCATTGACCGTCGGCGGCGGCATCCGCACCTTGGAAGACATCCGCATGCTGCTGTCCGCCGGATGCGACAAGGTCTCGATCAACTCGGCGGCGGTGAAGAATCCGCAATTCGTGGCGGAAGCGGCGCGGCGCTTCGGCAGCCAGTGCATCGTGGTGAACATCGACCCCAAACGCGTCGTCCGCGACGGTCGCGAAATCTGGGAAGTACACATCAACGGCGGCCGCGTGCCGACGGGGCTGGAAGCCGTCGCCTGGGCCCGTCAGGTCCAGCAGCTCGGTGCCGGAGAAATCGTGCTGACCTCAATGGACGCCGACGGTACACAGGACGGATACGATATCGAAATGACACGGGCGGTCAGCGACGCGGTCAGCATTCCCGTCGTCGCCAGCGGGGGCGCCGGTGCCCCGGAACACCTTTTTCGGGTGTTGACCGAAGGTCACGCCGACGCCGCTCTGGCCGCCAGCATCTTCCATTACGGCAAGTATTCGATCGAGGAAACCAAGCGTTACCTCGCCGAACGCGGAGTCCCCGTGCGGTTCAACGTCCAGCCGGCGGCGGGCTGAACAGCCGCCCCCCCCTGACACCGATACCGCGTTGAAGCCCGGCCGCGTCGGACGGGCCGCACCGCATCACCGGCCGATCGTTTTCGAGGAAACCACCATGGCAGGAACGACACATTCCGCTTCTCCCGGCGGCAAGACGCAGGTCGGGGCCGTTCGCCCCGGCATCCGCGAGCTCGAAGTGAACAAGATCTTTCGCCAGATGATCCGGCACAACGGATCCGACTTGCATCTGCAGGTGGGCCGCCCGCCGATCCTGCGCATCCGCGGCACCTTGCGCGAACTGAACATGGAGCCGATCAGTGAGGAAAAGATGGTCGAACTGTTGCGGCCGATGATGGACGACCGCAACTGGGGCATCTTCAACGAAAACGGTGGCTGCGACTTCTCGCACGTGGTCGAACACGAAGGCGAACCGTGGCGGTTTCGCGTCAACCTGTTCCTGCAACTGGGCAAATGGGGCATGGTGGCCCGCAAGATCGAGCGGTTCATCCCGGATTTCGAAGGGCTGCACCTGCCGCCGGTGATGGAAGAGCTGTGCAAGTACGACCAGGGCATGATCCTGTTGGCGGGCGTCACCGGCAGCGGCAAGAGCACGACCATCGCCTCGATGTTGAACTGGATCAACCGCAACTACCGCAAGCATATCCTCACCATCGAGGATCCCATCGAGTTTGTCTACACACCGGTCAAATGCCTGATCAACCAGCGTGAAATCGGGATGGACGTGAAGAACTTCCACATTGCGATGGCCCACGCGGTCCGCGAGGACCCCGACATCATGCTGGTGGGCGAGATGCGTGACCGCGAAACGTTCGAAACGGCGATCCACGCCGCAGAAACCGGTCACCTGGTTTTCGGAACCATCCATGCCTCCAACGCCCCCAGCACGATCGGTCGCATCCTCGACCTGTTCCCCCAGGACATGCACAAGGCGATCCGCAGCAGTCTGGCCTTCAACATGCGGGCCATCGTCGCCCAGAAACTGCTGCCGACGATCGTGGACAATCCCAAGCGCGTGCCGATCGTCGAGATCATGCGGTTCAACCCCACGGTCCGGAAACTGGTCCTGGAGGAGCAGGACGAAAAGCTGCAGGCCGCGATCCGACTCGGACGCGAGGAAGGCATGCAGCTGTTCAACGACAGCCTCAAGTACTTCCTCGACAAGGAATTCATCAGCCGCGAAACCGCATTCGCCGTCTCACCGAACGTCGAAGAGCTCAAGATGGCACTCAAGGGAATCGACGTGAAGGGAGCCGGCATCCTGTGATCGGTGTCCACACAGCAGTTGCCGGATGCCGTCTCCAGGAGTCGCTGTGGTGTGTCTGCTTCACGGCGACCAGCCGTCCGCGAGCCATCCTTCCGCGGCCGTGGAGCGCCGCCGGCCATTGGCCACCCGGACTTCGATAGAGAACCAGCCGCATGGACAGCCCTCGCCCGCGAGCATCCCGACGTGGTTCGCCCCCGCCATCGGCGGGCTCGTCCACCCCGGTCACCACGCCCTCCGGTGACGAGGAACTCACGCGCGTCGCGGAGCCCCGCCGGGGCACCTCACCGCGGACGACACCGCACATCGACGATCCTCGTGCGCTGTTCGCGGTCCTTCAGAAGAGCCAGTTGCTCGACGACGACCAACTCGCCCGCGTTCGCCCCGCTGTGGGACGCGCCCGCTCCGCGCGCGAATTGGCGGTCGCCCTGGTACGGGAAGGTCTGATCACCCGCTGGCAGGCGGAACAGTTGCTTTTGGGACGCACGCGGTTCTTCCTGGGCAAATACAAGTTGCTGGACGTTCTGGGCCAGGGCGGCATGGGTGCCGTTCTGAAGGCCGAACAGCTCGGCCTGGGACGCCAGGTGGCCCTGAAGGTGATGGCCAAGGGCCTGCTGCACAGCCAGGCCGCGATCAACCGCTTCCTTCGCGAAATCCGCTCGGTGGCTGCGCTGGACCATCCGCACATCATCAAGGCGATCGATGCGGACCGCGTCGGCGATCAGTACTTCCTGGTGATGGAATACCAGGAAGGCATGGTGCTGAAGGACTGGATCAAGAAGTACGGACGGCTGCCGATCGACTGGTCCTGCGAATGCATTCGCCAGGCGGCACTGGCCTTGCAACATGCCCACGAGCGCAACCTGGTCCATCGCGACATCAAACCGTCGAACCTGCTGGTCTGGTCCGACCCGGAAACGCATCGGCCCCACGTGAAAATCCTCGACATGGGCCTGGCCCGCTTTGTCAGTGAATCCGCCCAGGAAGGCGAGATCACGCAGACCGGACAGATCATGGGGTCACCCGACTATATCGCCCCGGAACAGGCCCGCAGCGCCAAGGACGCCGACATTCGAGCCGACATCTTCAGCCTCGGCTGCACACTGTTCCACATGATCGCCGGCGAAGTGCCGTTCAGCGGCGACACCATCATGGAAAAGCTCGTCAAGCGGATCGAGCAGGAGGCCCCCCCGCTCAGCACCAAGCGTCCCGAAGTACCGCCCGAACTCGACCGGATCGTCGCCCGTATGCTTCGCCGCAACCCGGATGAACGCTACCAGACGCCGGCCGAAGTCGCCGCCGCCCTGGAGTCGTTCCTGCGCGGCGAACCTCAGACACCGTTCGCCCAGCCGTCGGAACCGGTCGGCTCCGATTCCCGCGACGATTGGCGTCCCGAACCGCTGCCCCACGAGCTGGACGAATCGCTCAGCGGACTCATCCCCCAGACCGACTTCGCCGAAGCCGCCCCGATCGCCGATACCTCGGCAACCGTACTGCTCGACGCCCGCAACAAACCAGCACCGGACGGCGAAGGCCCGACGGTGGTGTCCGACAGCCCGATCGCGCGGCCTTCCTCACCATTTTCGCCGCCGTCCGTCCTGCCGGGCGTACCGCGCTACGGTGCACGCCACGCGACGCGCCGCCGCGATTCGTCTGCGAGCGTCTGGATCGTTGTCGGAGCCATTGGTCTGTGTATTCTGCTGATCATCCTGGCCCTGCTCAGCGGAAGTTCCGATTCCCCTTCCCCAGCCGCACGTCCGTCACATCCGACGTCGGCCGGCCGCACGGACTCCGCTTCGCACACGCCGGCGGCTCCCGGCAGCAACCGTCCTCGTCAGTCCGTCCCCGCCGGGCCCGAACCGCCGGCTCGGAATCCCCGCAGCGAGCACCTGCGGCGACTGGCCGCCGGAATCCTCGAAGTGGGCGGCACCGTGACGATCGCCACGCCGCGCGGCCCCTCCGAAAAACTCGTCGCGATTCGCCCCGGGCGCCGCCTTCCGCCGGGGGATTTCGACATCATCGAAATCGACC
>RFHO01000285.1 GCA_003696385.1 Planctomycetota bacterium
CCGTGACCGACTTCCCGATTCGATACCCGTATGTGGTCGAAAAAGACTCCGCCGGTCCGGTGCGCATCCCACCGGACGAACTGGAGGAATGGTTCGAGTCGCTGGACGATGTGCTGCACCGTTATGGCCGCGAGGGTGTCAAGCGTCTGCTGGCGTATCTGCAGGAGCAGGCCTTCCGACGCGGCGTTCCTTTGCCGATCACGATCAACACGCCGTACGTGAATACGATCCCGCCGGAGGACCAGCCGCCTTACCCCGGAAACCGCGAAATCGAGCGGCGAATCAAAAGCATCATCCGCTGGAACGCCATGGCGATGGTCGTGCGGGCCAACAAGCTGCATCCGGGCATCGGCGGGCACATCTCCACGTATGCCTCGTGCGCGACGCTGTACGAGGTGGGGTTCAACCATTTCTTCCACGCCCGCACAGACCGTCACCCGGGCGACTTCGTGTACTTTCAGGGCCATTCTTCGCCCGGCATTTACGCTCGAGCTTTTCTCGAGGGCCGGATCACGGAAGAACACCTGGAGCGGTTCCGGCAGGAGATTCCGCGGGGCACCGGCCTGTCCTCGTATCCCCATCCGTGGCTGATGCCGGATTTCTGGCAGTTCCCTACGGTTTCGATGGGGCTGGGGCCGATCACGGCCATTTATCAGGCGCGTTTTCTGCGTTACCTGCAGAACCGTGGCCTGATGAAAACGGACCCGGCCAAAGTGTGGTGCTTCGTCGGCGACGGCGAAGTCGATGAGCCGGAAACGCTCGGTGCGCTGACCCTGGCGGCACGCGAGAAGCTGGACAATCTGATTTTCGTCGTCAATTGCAACCTGCAGCGTCTGGATGGGCCCGTGCGAGGCAACGGCAAGATCATCCAGGAGCTGGAAGCCGCGTTTCGGGGGGCCGGCTGGAACTGCATCAAGGTGATCTGGGGAAGTGATTGGGACCCGCTGCTGGCCGAGGACAAGGACGGCATCCTGGTCCGTCGGATGGGCGAGGTGGTCGACGGTTATTACCAGAAGTACGCGGTCGAGGGTGGGGCGTACATTCGGAAGCACTTCTTCGGAGCCGATCCCCGGCTGCTGCGGATGGTCGCCCATCTGTCCGACGAGCAGTTGTGGAAGCTGCGCCGCGGCGGGCACGACCCGGAAAAGGTCTATGCGGCGTACAAGGCGGCCTGTGACTTCAAGGGGGCTCCCACGGTCATCCTGGCCAAGACCATCAAGGGCTACGGACTGGGCGAGGCGGGCGAAGGCCGCAATATCGCTCACCAGGTCAAGAAAGCGAACGAGCAGGAGCTGCGCGAATTCCGCTCGCGGTTCGGCATCCCGATTTCCGACGAAGACATCGACCAGATGCCGTTCTACAAGCCGCCCGAGGACAGCGCCGAACACCAGTATCTGATGGAGCGCCGCCGGGCATTGGGCGGCTTCGTTCCGCAGCGACGCCCCACGGACGAACGATTGACCGTGCCGACGCTGGAGCGCTTCAAACGCCTTCTGGAGGGGACCGGGGCACGCGAAGCGTCGACGACGATGGCATTCACCAATTTGCTGGGGCAGCTGCTCCGCGATCCGAACATCGGCCAGAGGATCGTTCCCATCGTGCCGGACGAAGCCCGTACGTTCGGCATGGAAGGACTCTTCCGGCAATGCGGCATCTATGCCAGTCAGGGGCAGCTGTACGAGCCGGTGGATGCAGATCAGGTGATGTACTATCGCGAGAGCAAGGACGGGCAGATTCTTCAGGAGGGGATCAACGAAGCCGGCGCGATGTCTTCCTTCATCGCCGCGGGAACGGCGTACGCCACGCTGGGCATCAACATGATCCCCTTCTACATCTTCTATTCGATGTTCGGCTTTCAGCGGGTCGGTGATCTGATCTGGTGCGGTGCAGATTCGCGGATGAAGGGGTTTCTGATCGGCGGCACGGCAGGCCGCACGACGCTGAACGGCGAGGGACTGCAGCATCAGGACGGCCACAGTCACCTGCTGGCGTCGTCCGTGCCCACCGTGCAGGCTTACGACCCGGCCTATGCCTACGAGCTGGCGGTGATCGTTCAGGATGGCCTGCGACGGATGTACGCCGAGGGCGAAAACATCTTCTACTACATCACGGTCTACAACGAAAACTATCCCCAGCCGCGGATGCCCGACGGAGTGACGGAAGGCATTCTCCAGGGCATGTATCGGGTGGCGGAAGCGGATGCGGCCCCGGGGACGCTGCGGGTGCAGCTGTTCGGCAGTGGGCCGATTCTGCGCGAAGCCGACCGGGCGCGACAGCTGCTTGCCGAGCATTTCGACGTCGCGGCGGACCTGTGGAGCGTAACGAGCTATCTGCGTTTGGCCCGCGAGGCCACGGCTGCCGAGCGGCACAGTCGCTTGCATCCGGACCAACCGCCGCAGCGCTCCTATCTGCACCGCGTGCTGGAGGGGGTGTCCGGGCCGTTCATCGCCGTCAGCGACAACGTCCGCGCCGTTCCCGAACAGATTCGCCGCTGGGTGCCGGGCCGGTACGAAGTGCTGGGAACCGACGGTTTCGGACGGAGCGACACGCGGCCGAAACTCCGACGACACTTCGAGATCGACGCCGAACACATCGCGTATGCCGCCATTGCGACACTGGTCGCCGACGGCCGGCTGTCCGTCGACGTCCAGAAGCGCGCGATCGAGACGCTCGGCATCGATCCGCAGCAGCCGTTTTCGCTGTGGGCGTGACGGCCGCCGACATCGGCCTGAGCCCTTCGGCGACCGACCGGAAACGTGCGCGGCGCAAAGACGGGCCGGACTGCGGCGGTTTCGGCGCTTCGCGACGGCCGCGGTAAGGTCCGGTGGCACGTCGGGACGCAAGGCGCACAGGCGCGCAGCGTTTCACCGCCGAAGACCGACGTACGAGAAGGAATCTTCACATGACGATCGAATTCCGGCTGCCGGAGGTGGCTGAAGGCGTCGAGACCGCCGACGTGGCCGACATCAAGGTCGCCGAAGGCGACGTGATCCGCCCCGAACAGGTGGTCATGGAGCTGGAAACCGAAAAAGCGGTGGTGGAACTTCCCTGTCCGTATGGCGGGCGCGTGGTGAAGGTCCACGTCAAACCCGGTGACAGCGTACCGATCGGGGCCTTGCTTCTGACCATTGACGAGACGGCCTCGGAGGAAGCCGGAGAGGCGCCCCGCGGGGATGCGGATTCCGGTGAAGCAGCCGCCTCGAAGTCCCCGCAAATCGAAGCGTCCCCGCAGCCCGCTTCACGGCCGTCCGCTCCGGCTGCCGACTCGAAGGCCGGGGGCGATTCCGCGGCACCGGTCGTCCCCGCATCGCCGGCCACGATCGTGCCCAGCCCGGTGTCGGACGAAGGAGCGTCGGGATTCCGCCCACCG
>RFHO01000286.1 GCA_003696385.1 Planctomycetota bacterium
GCGGGGGGATTTTCGCCTTGTTGTGCCAGCCGGCGCGCCGTTCGCGCAAACGGAACGCGGCGGCCGAATCCGAAGGGAAAGCGGAGGCCGTTGCCGTGCTGGCCGCCGCCGCCGACGACCTGCGCGAAACGCTGAGCTGGTTGCGGGACCGGGTCGATCGGTGGAGCACGCTGTTGCCCTGCGCCGGCTGGCACAACAAGGCGAAAATCCCCCCGCGCGAACCCGCCCACTCGGCAATCCGCTCCAGCTCCCACATTCTCGCGGTCATCGCATCCAGCCGCTGCTCCCAAGCGACCTGCGGCGGCATGGCCGCGGCGTGCAGACACCACAGCGCCGCGCGCCGGGCTGCCTCGGTCCGCGTACCGGGCGCGAGCCACCGGACACGGTCCTCGAAGGCGGCCAAAAGCGATGGCTCCGCGAGCACATCCACCGCGTCCACGCCGTGGCGCTCCGCCAGCGTGCGCAGCGCCATTTCCGCCGCCACGCGCACGGTATCCGCCACGGGAGTGCCATCAGCGGGCGATTCGCGCTCCAGAGCGGCCCGCACGAGCAGGCGGTTCCAGTCCGCCGTCCGCCCCGGCACGTCCGACCCGCTGCAGGCATCGAGAAACCCCGCATGCCGGTCGGGACGGCAAAACACCTCGCCGGCACATTGGTCTCCCAGAACTTCGCCCACGCCGCGCGCGACCGCGACGTTCTCCAGCGTCGGTCCGCGGCGCTGCAACCGCGGTGTGGGCTTCGCACTGCTGACCGGATCTTCCGGCCCCTCGATGCGATCGCCGCAACGCGTACTCTCCAGCCGCCGCTGCGCGTGCCGGACGTATTCCTCCGACAGGTCACAGCCGACGAATCGGCGCCTCAATTTCTTTGCGACCACCAGCGTACTGCCCGAACCGGCGAAAGGATCGACCACCACCTCGCCCTCGTTCGAACAGGCGCGGATGATCCGCTCCAGTAACCGCTCCGGAAGCTGACAACCGTGGAACCCGGCGCGCTCGCGGAACGTGCCGGCCACGCGGGCGAAATACCACGTATCGTGGTCCGGCAGAAAAGCCTGCGGGGCGTCGTGCGGGCGAAGGATCCACGTGTTGTCCGGCAGCCGGCCACGGGCATCCGCCCGGCGGTCGTTGTACACCAGCTGTCGCGCCGAAGGCACCCGCACCGCATCCGCGTTGAAGGTGAATCGCTGTGGATCCTTCACGAAATACAGAAAGTGCGTGTGCGAGCGACCGAACATCTGCGTGCAATGCACGCCGAACGTGTAGTACCACACCACCCAGTTGCGGATGTGGAAGCCGACCGACTCCGCCAGCCGCTTCAACTCCGCCGCATACTCGTCGCCGATCGCCACCCAGAACGTACCGTCGTCCTTCAGCAGCCCGTACGCCGCCGCCATCCACTGCTGCGTCCAGCCGCAGTATTCGTCGTCCGGCAGATTGTCCTGATAGACGTCATAACGGAAGCCGATGTTGTACGGCGGATCCGCAACGATCAGGTCCGCCCGATGTCCCGCGTCGGCCCACCGCCTCATCAGCTCGACACAGTCTCCGTGGTAAAGCCGATCCGTCCAGGTCGTCATGCCGCGGTTCGCTCCTTGCTCGAGCCCGACTGCCCTGCTCCTTTGCAGACTCCCACCGACGGCCACTGCCGCACGCGGGCCGCCCCCGGCCGGCCGTCACGGTTCGAAAATCAACATCCCCAGAGGCGGGACGCGGACGACGATGCTGTGCGGCAGCCCATGCGCCGGAACGTCTTCGCTCGTCACACCGCCGGCATTCCCCCAGTTCGACCCGCCGTACAGTTCCGAGTCCGAATTGATCAGCTCCCGATACGTCCCGGACACCGGCACACCGAAACGAACCGCTTCGTGCGGCACGGGCGTGAAGTTTGCGATCACCACCAGCGGCGGCTGCTCCGCAGCCGTTCGGAAGAACGCCAGCAGACTGTATTCCGCGTTGTCACAGTCGATCCAGTGAAAGCCGTCGGGGTCGAAATCACGCTCATACAGTGCGGGCCGTTGCCGATACAGTCGGTTCAGATCGGTGACGAACCGCTTCAACCCCGAATGCAACGGCTCCTGCAGCAGATACCAGTCGATCTCGCCGTCGTGATTCCATTCCCGCCACTGACCGATCTCGTTGCCCATGAACAGCAACTGCTTTCCCGGCAACGTGAGCTGATAACCGTACAGCAATCGCAGATTGGCAAACTTCTGCCAGACGTCGCCGGGCATCTGCTCCAGCAGCGACCGCTTCCCGTGAACCACCTCGTCGTGCGACAGCGGCAGCACGAAATTCTCCGAATACGCGTACATCTGCCGGAACGTCAGCTCGTTGTGGTGATACTTCCGATGAACCGGATCGCGGCGGAAATACCGCAGCGTGTCGTTCATCCATCCCATGTCCCACTTCATCGTGAAACCCAGCCCACCGGCGTAGACCGGTCGCGAGACCCCCGGCCACGCCGTCGATTCCTCCGCAATGGTCACCGCCCCCGGATAGTCCCCGTGCAGCATCTTGTTGCAGTCCTGCAGAAACCGCACGGCGTCCAGGTTCTCCCGGCCGCCATACGGATTGGGCACCCATTCGCCGTCCCTGCGGGAATAGTCCAGGTACAGCATGGACGCCACCGCATCCACGCGCAACCCGTCGATGTGGTACACATCCAGCCAGAACCGCGCGCTGGACAGCAGGAAGTCGCGAACCTCGTTCCGCCCGTAGTTGAAGATCAGGGTGTTCCAGTCCGGATGAAAGCC
>RFHO01000287.1 GCA_003696385.1 Planctomycetota bacterium
ACTCAAGGCGCTGACGGCTGCCAAAACGGCCATCGACAAACAGGTCACCGCGGCAGCCAACGCGGCCAAGCCCAAGAATATCAAGGTCTACCCCGCCGTCACCGCGGTGACGATCATCAATCATCCGGCGCCGTTTTCGGTTTCCGCATCCGTCCCCAACGGCGGAACGCTCAAGCGCGGCCAGTCGCTGGACGTGAAAGTGACGATCAAGCGCAACAAGGACTTCAAGGACGCGGTGACCGTGGAATTGATGTTGCCGCCGGGAATCAAAGGGATTCAGGCGCCGAAGGTGCAGATTCCTCCCGACAAGACGGAAGGGGTGTTGAAGATCCAGGCGTCCGGCGACGCCCCCGAAGGGACCGTCGCCTTCCCGGCCGTCCGGGCCCGCGCCACCCACCAGGGCCGCCCCGCCGTGGTGGACGCCCCGATCACCCTGAAAATCGTGAAATGAATCGGCTCGCATTCGGCCGGTCGCCGGATGCGGGAGGGCTCCGCGATCCGGCCGCCGGGCCGAGCGACCGCCGCACGACACACTGAAGGAGTGACGTGATGCTCCATCGCTCCCACCGCCGTTGGTTGTTCTTCCTGGTCGTCGGCCTTTTCGTCGGCCGGCCGTTGGCTCCGGCATTGGCGGCCGAACCCGCCAAGAAAGAGCTGCCGCCCATCCAGCCTGAAAAGGTCCAGCTCGGGCGCCCCGTCAGCTTCCAGAAGGACATCCTGCCGTTTCTGGAAGACAAGTGCATCGCGTGTCACAACGAAGTGATCAGCGAAAGCCGATTGAATCTGGAAACGGTCGCGCTGATGAAAAAGGGCGGCAAACGCGGTCCGGCCCTGGTCCCGGGCAAGCCGGACCAGAGTCTGATGTACAAGCTGGCCACACGGCAGATGAAGCCGGCGATGCCGCCGATCCCGAACGATTCGGATGCGGCGCCGCTGACGCCCCGGGAAGCCGGCCTGCTGCGTTTGTGGATCGAACAGGGTGCCCCCGACGACAGCCCGATGTCGTCCGAACGCGAGATCGCCTGGCAGTCCGTACCACCGTCCTTGCAGCACGTGTATTCCCTGGCCCTCTCACCGCACAAAACCGTCCTGGCTGCGGGGAGGGCCAACCGCGTGTTCCTGTATGATCTGATCAACGGCCGCGAACTTGCCCGGCTGCGCGACCCGAACCTGGCCAAGGTGACCCGCGACGGCCGTCGGCTGTACCCGGACGACGCCGCCCATCGCGACATCGTCAACGCGTTGGCCTTTCACCCGAATGGAACGCTGCTCGCCTCGGGCGGCTACCGAATCATCAAGCTGTGGCAACGCCAACCGCACGGCCCGCTGGCGGAAATCAAACCCACCGCCGAAGTCACAGCGGCCGCCGCGACCGACGACGGGAACCGACTGGCCATCGCCACCGCCGACAACAAGATTCTGTTGTTCGACGTGGCGGGCAAATCGACGCGAACGCTCGCCGGTCACACCGACCGCGTCACCGGCCTGGACTTCTCGGCGGACGGCAAGCAGCTCGTCAGCGTAGGACGTGACAAGACCGTGCGCACCTGGAATCCCCTCGACGGCTCGCTGATCGCGACCCACACCCTGCCCCAACCGGTCTCCGGCTGCGTGCTGGTCCGCGAACCGCTCGTCCTGGTGACGGCCCACGACGACAACGTGCTGCGCGTCTGGAGCGAGGAGATCCTCAAACCGGCTCCGGCCGCCTCCCGGCAGAGCGCCGAAAAGGACGCGCAGAATCCGAAGGAAGCCGCAGCGCAACCTCAACCCAAGCCGCAGCGCGATTTGAAAGGACACAGCCGACCCGTCCGCGCACTGCGGCGGCACCCGAAGACGGCTGCGCAGATCCTGTCGTGCTCGGAAGACGGCACCGTCCGTCTGTGGGACGTCCGCAACGGCCGTGTGCTTCGCACCTGGAATCACGGTGCCCCCGTCGCCGACATCGCCGTCCTGGGTGACGGCTCGCGACTGGCCTCCGCGGCGGCGAACGGAACGGCCCGTCTGTGGGACTTCAACGGCCGCCAGTTGGCCGAATTGAAAGGGCGAATCGACGCCCAACGCGAACTGGACCGGCTGGCGCTGGCCCAGACCGTCGAAAGCCAGCGGCTGAATCTCGCCGACAACGCCCTGAAACAGGCCGAAAAGGATCTGAAAGACCGCGAAGACGCTCTGAAGAAGGCGCAGGACGCCAAGAAGAAGGCCGACGAAGCTCTGGCCGCCGCACGCAAGAAAGCGGACGAGGCCGCTGCCGCTGCGAAAAAGGCACAGCAAGCCGCGGCCAAGAATCCCAAAGACAAGGGGCTGAAGCAGAAAGCCGACGCCGCCGCCAAGGAGGCTCAGAAGCAGGCCGACGCTTTGAAAACCGCCGAACAAGCGGCCACGTCCGCACGGCGGGCGCTGGAACTCAGCCAGCAGGCCGTCGCGCGGGCCAAGGAACAGCTCGAAAAGGCCAAACGAGCCAAGGCCGCACAGGAAGAACGCAAGAAGGCGGCCGATGCGGCCCTGGAGGCAGCCCGCAAGCGGCTGGCCGAATCCGTCAAACCGCTGACGGCCGTCACGTTTCTGGCAGACGGTACCGCTCTGGTCACCGCAGACGAAACGGGAACCATCCAGATCTGGGGACCGCAGAACGGCCAGCCGATCGATGCGTTCGAAGTGGGCGGTCGTGTCGGACGGCTGTTGGCCACCAACGGCGACAATGTCTGGACCGTGAGCGGTCCGGCCCCGCTGAAGCAGTGGCGCGCCTTTCCGGACTGGAAACTCGCCGGACACCTTGGCCCGCCCTCCTCGGACGGTCTGGACGTGCGCGGCTCTCCGATCGTGGACCGCGTCCTGGCACTCGGTTTCAGTCACGACGGGACACGACTGGCCTGCGGCAGCGGCGAACCTTCCCGCAGCGGGCAACTGATCGTCTGGGATTGGGAGAAACGCCAGCCCGTCCGCGTCTGGGAAGAAGCACACAGCGACACGATCTTCGACGTCGAATTCTCCTGGGACGACCGGCAGATTCTTTCCGGCGGAGCCGACAAGTTCGCCAAGATTCACGACATCGCCAGTGGCAAGCTGGTGCGTTCCTTCGAAGGCCATACGCACCACGTGCTGGGAGTGGCCTGGTCGCTGGACGGCAGCCGCATCGCCACAGCGGGGGCCGACAATGTGATCAAGGTGTGGAACGCGCAGACGGGAGAGCAGATCCGGACGATCGGTGGCTTCTCCAAGCAGGTCACCGCGATCGACTTCATCGGACCACAGCTGCGGACGGTCAGTTGCAGCGGTGATCGAACCGTGCGGCTGCACGACACCAACAATGGCGGAAACTATCGCAACTTCGGCGGATCGACCGACTACGTCTTCTGTGCCGTGATCGCGCCGGACGAAAGCATCGTCGCCGCGGGGGGCGCCGACGGCGTCGTGCGCGTCTGGAACGCGAAGAACGGCCAACTCCTGTTCAGCTTCGAACCGCCCAAACCGGAACCGGACGCGACGCAGGCCAGCGTCTCCGCGAAATGATCACCGGGAGCTGCATCGGCTCCGGCCAAGCGGGAAAACGGGGCGGTCCGCCGACTGCCAGGCGGCCGAACCACCGGCCAATAAACACGGCCGCACGGCTCGACGCCCGCATTCCGCACGGCGGCACGGCGGGTCAGGTGTCGCCCTCGGCGATTGGGCCGGGACGCCACAGCACGTCCATCCGACCGCCGTCGTTGCACAGCCGGGCGTACACGAACAGAACA
>RFHO01000288.1 GCA_003696385.1 Planctomycetota bacterium
CGTTCGGCCCGTCGACGTGCTGCCGGATCGGCGGCGATCCGCGCGGCCGAGGCGCCTCCCTGGGCGGCTTCCTTCAGGCGCCGTTCGATGACCGGATCGAGGGCGGAGCGGATCAGCTCGGCCACCAGCGGCGGCGGCGTGTAGTAGGAACCGGTCGTCTTCCGCTGCGTGCCGAACAGCAGGCGAAACCGCGGCCGGCCGCCGTCGTCTTCGACGACTGCGGAATACTCCAGCAGGCTTTCGTAGACCGATCCGAGTTCCTCCACGTCCAGCGCGGCATAATTCACCCGGCGCAGCGATCCGTGGTCTTCGCGGTAGTAGATCAGGTGCCACAGGGCGTCGAGCAGATCGCGGTTGCGGATGCGGCAGTCGTCGAAAACCAGCGGCTCGAACAGCTCCCCGTTGAGCACGGGCAGGTTCAGCACCGCGGCCAGGGGGCGGCCGTCGAGCTGGGCGACCGGCGTGTCGTCGCCGAACAGCTTCCACAGCACGCGGAGCGACAACCACAGGTCGTCATGCTCGGTGTAGGCCCCGCGGCGATCGACCAGCCGGCGGAAGCGGCTGATCCCGTAATGCTCCAGGTACAACCGGTCGTCGCTGATCAGGCCGCGGTCCTCCGAGACCAGCAGGAACAGGAAGCGGTAAACCAGCCGCAACAACTGGCGGTACAGTTCGTCGGCGGTCAGGTCGGGCGTGGCGTCACGTGGAGCGACGCGGCGGCGGAGGTCGTCGTTGCGGGGATGTGTGAGGAAGCCGTTGGCCAGCCGCTGCAGACACTCTTCCACGCCGTCGCGGAGATGATCGCGGACCCGGCCGCCCTGTTCGATCGACTCGACGTAGTACCGTTCCAGCGGACATTCGGCGGCATCCGCGACCGCTCGGGGCAACCGCGTGCGATGCAGCAGCCGGAACAGCACGGCGAAGTCCTCGAACAGATGCTGTTCGAAGATCGCGCCGAGGTCGAATTCGACGAACGACTGGCGGTGGATGTCGGCGCTGGCCCGCAGCAGCCGCAGCCGCCGGCCGTTGGTGACCAGTCCCCAGAGCGTTTCGCTGCGGTTGAGGTACTCCTGCACCAGGGCGTGAGGCGAAAGCCGCGGTCGCCCGCTGGGGGCACGGCGGTCCAGCGGCTGGTGAATGCCGACGATGTGCACCGGCGGCGCCGTTTCCGCTTCGCCGGCGCGGTGCGAGATGGCGAAGGTCATCCCGTCGATGCGGTGGGCCTGCGGGTTGTAGTGCAGGTCGTAGCGGAGCAACCCGAGGAAGGGAACGACCCAGGCGTCGCGGGTGACCGACGTGCCCGGATCGTCCTCACGCAGCCGTTCGACCCGCCGCTGGAAAATCCGCCACAGGGATTCGGCGTCGGCGAAGGCCGCGGCGATCTCGGCGGTCAGGTCCGCCCGCCGACCGAGTCCGAAATCGGCCGGTCGCTGGTCGGACGGGTCGCCCTCCATCAGCCGGTCGAACAGGTCGGGCGCGAACAGACCGCCCTCGATGCGAATCGCGGGAAAGGCTCTCATCGTCGTCATTCCTTCGCGGCGATCGCTCAGCGGGAAGGCGTCCGCGGCAGCAGCACGACCAGTCCCAGCAGATCGGGAGGGAACTGCGGCCGGACGTTCAGACCACGGATTTGCAGGCGGACGCTGTGCCGGATGCGCCGGTGGCTTTCGCGCAACTGTTCGGCTCGCCCGCGGATGATTGCGGTCAATCGTTCGTGCAGCGGACGTCCACCACCCGCACGCGGGGCGAACTGCCAGGGTTCCCACTGTTCGAGCACGTTGCGGCACCATTCGGTTTTCTCGGCGGCCCCCAGATTGGCCTCGGGATGCGCCTGAGCCAGCAGACGGAGCGCGGCGTCCGATTCCAGCCAGACCGGCGGGTCGGAGAACGGTTCGTAGCCGGTGACCAGCACTTCTTCAGAGAACACCGGCGGACGGTCGGGAATCTGCAGCAGGTAGCGCAGCCGTAGCAGCAACAACGCCGTGACGCGCAAAACGACGGACGTGCGGACGGCGCCGCAGCGTCCGGCGATGGAACGTTCGGGTGTCTCCAGGGCCTGTTCGAACAGGAAGCGGGCCAACGCCGCCACGAACGGATGATTGCGCCCGACGAATTCGGCGCCTTCGGGCGTGGGCGAATCGAAGCTGAATCGCCAGACCCCGTCGCGCCCGCGAGGCAGTTCGAATCGCAACGCGTCCGGCAGTTCGACCACCGCCGCGGGGGCCACGTTCAGACGATAGACCCGCGGATCGTCGGCTTCCGGACGGACCTGCAGCTTCAGTCGCTGCGCGGCGGCCAGCAGGAAGTCCCGGACGGCGTGGGGATCGCCCAGCACGGCGTCCACCGCCTCCAGCTCCTGCCGCACCTGTTCGGGTTTCAGCGCGCGCTGAGCGAACCGGCTGCGCGAGATCCGCTCGCGGTCGGCTTCGGCGTCCCACTGCGCATGGAACAGTTGCACTTCTTCGATCGTGTCGAACAGGCTGCGGCCGGGGGTTTCGCCGGCACGCAGAAACAGGGCGTTGAAGACGGCTTCCATGACGGTCTTTTCGTCCTGTGGGACGGGGACGTACACGCCCAGCGTGGAATAGATGCTGCGGGCCTTTTCCAGCAACACTTCGATGACCGCGCCGTCGACGGGATTGTCGCGGCCGTAAAACCGGACGGCGCGGACTTCCGGTGCGGTCTGGCCATAGCGGTCGACGCGGCCTTCGCGCTGCTCCAGCCGGTTCGGGTTCCACGGCAGGTCGTAATGCAGCACCGCGTTGAACTTTTCCTGCAGGTTGATGCCCTCGGACAGACAATCGGTGGCCACCAGCACGCGGGGGTGATCCGGATCGATCTGGTCGACCATGATCCGCCGCTGCTGGTCACCGATGCGGCCGGTGATCACGACGACCTGGGTACGCCGGGGGAGGGCGTCGCGGAGCACCCGTCCCAGGTATTCGGCGGTGGCCACGAACCGGCACCAGACGATCGGCTGGAAACCGTCACGAAGCAGTTCACGAAGCACCCGCACGCAGGTATGGGCCTTGGTGTCGTCTTCGGTCTCGGCGATTCGCTCGGCCATCCGCCGCAGCTCGGCCAGACGTCGCACCTCGGTGTTGGACGCAAGACGCTGAAGCTGCTCGATGGGCGGAACGGGCGGTTCGTCGTCGGTGTAGTCGCCGGCGTCTTCGAACACGTTGGGCGCGAATTCGACGTCTTCGGCGTCCGGCGTCGGTTCGGGGGCGGGATCGCGGCGCTCGACGCGGCGGCGGAGCGATTCGACGGCCGCCGCAGGGCTGGACATCACACACCGCAACAGCGCCAAAGCACTCCAGTAGCGCACGCGGCGGCGGCGTTCGTCCAGGGTACGCCCCGTGCGGACCAGCTCCGAACAGAATCGGTACGTCGCGCGGAAAAGCTCGCGATACGCCTCCGAAAGGCTATACGTCCTGTCCAGCGACACGCGGCGGGGAAAGCAGCTTTCCGCTTCCCAGTCACGCCGGATGTCGTCCCGCGTCCGTTGCACGAAGTGCTTCGCCAGCACCAGCCGCTGTTCGTGGTTCAAGCCGGCGATGTCCCAGCCGGCAAACTGCGGATCCAGCAGCGCCAGCAGCGAACGGAACGCGTCCTCGACACCGCTGTGCGGTGTGGCGGTGAGCAGGATCAGGTGGCGGTCCGGTGCGGCGGCGATCTCCGTCAGCAGGCGATGCCGCTGCTGCATCTGCGTACGCTCGGGAGTGTTCGTCGCGCCATGCACTTCGTCCACGATCACCAGTTCCGGGCAGGACTGAAGAAACAGAGGACGATGCCGGTCGCTCTTGGCCCAGTCGATGCTCAGGATCTGAAACGGATAGTGCTGGTAGACGGTGCGATTTCGCGGCTTGGCACGCTCGAGCTGCGAGATCGTGCTGGAGCGGATCACGACCGCGTCGATGTTGAATTTCTCCTGCATCTCCCGTTGCCATTGGTCGCACAGGTACGGCGGACAGAGGACGGCGATGCGGCGGACTTCGCCGCGGTCGAGCAGCTCTCGGGCCACCAGCAACGCCTCGATCGTCTTGCCCACGCCCACGTCGTCCGCAATGAACAGCCGCACCGGATCCAGCCGCAACGCCATCAACAACGGCACGAACTGATACACCCGCGGGCGAATGGAAATGCGGCCCAAGCACCGCAGCGGCGCGGCTCCCTCTCGCAGCGACAAACGAGCCGATTGCCACAGCAGATGCGCCGCCGCGGCATCGGACACGTGACCGGGATCGGGCAGCGGAAAGGCCGACGGTCGCAGCCGCTCTTCCGGGAATGCCTGCTGGGCGATCGACGTCAGCCGACGGTGAACGCAAACGGCTTCCTCCGTCCAGCCGGTCAGCGGGCGCAGCCGGAAGACCGGATCGTCCGCCTCCTCGTTCGGCAACAGGACCCAATCGCGATCGCGAAACCGGACGATGGTTCCCGGTTGCATGGTCCGCTCCATCAAGCCGAAAGTAACACGTGTCCACGGGTACGCCGGCGGCAGTCGCGACGGCCGATCGTGCCGATCGCCGGCGAAGGCGCGGCCATCGTAGCAACCGCGCCGCGCGGCGTTGAGTGAGCGGAGGCGCAACCGGCATCGCGGAAATCACCGCGCCCGATCGGCCGGGATGCAGCGCGACCAGGTGCGGCCCCGGCCCGCACACACGCCGGCTTCGGACTCGCTGTGGCCCGGCGGGTCGACGAACCGTGAAAGCCGCCACTTGCGATGACGGTCGGCCAAACGTTACCATCAAGCGTGTACAGGTCGTGTCCTTCATTCCGTTCATACCTCTCTGCTCTGAATTCTCGAATGTCTGCTGGCGATGACGGCCGGTGAGGTGCCCGTACCGTCCCCGAGTCGTCGTTGTTCACGAATTCCGCCCGACACGGGGCGTCGTCCTCGCACGAGCGCGGTGCGAACCGCTTGGGGCGCGTTCGCGTTCCCTGCGTGCTGGTTCGGCGAAGAGTGGCTCGGGTTGTGCGTCGGACGGCGTGCCGCCGTAGGGTGATTCGCGGCGAACCGGGCGATGCGTGCGGGCGGACGTCTGCAACGAGTCCACCGGCCGGACAGCGGCTTCGTGTGGGGCTCGGTTGAAAACGGCTGGATGCATGTCGGGAGGCGGATCATGTCGCGCAGAAGAGTGGCAGTGGGGGCGTTGATCGTGGTGATGGCACTGGGACCATCGTGGCTCGCGACCGGGGGAGGCGCGACCATCGCCCGGGCCGCGAGGCCGGCGTCCGCGAAGGCTCCGGGCCGCGACCGGGCCGATCGGTCCGCAGCCCGCGTGCCGCGCGGACCGGAACTGGCGTTGACCGGTTGCTGCACGCTGCCGGAGCCGCTGACGGAACCGACGGAATTCGAGTTCGCCGATACGCCCCTGGTGGATGCGTGCAACTTCATCGCGTACCAGCATCGGATCGAAATCCGCGTCGACCGCAAGGCGCTGGAGGAGGACGGCCTGGACAACCCGCGCGTCAACGAGGCGATCGCGGGGCTGCCACTGCATCGGGCGCTGACGATCGCTCTCCGTCCACTGAACCTGACGTGGTACGTCGAGGATGGGCTGGTTTACGTCACGACTCCCGAGGCCTACCGGCGGCACCTGGTGACGGAGTCGTACGACGTCACGCCGCTGATGCGAGCCGGCATCGACGCGCAGCGGCTGCGCGAGCTGTTGCTGCAGTGCACCTCGGGGACGTGGTCCACGGATGCCGGCACCGTTTCGTTCGTGGGCAACGTCCTGGTGGTGCGGCAGACCTACCACGTGCAGTGCGAGATCGCGGACCTGCTGCGCTCGCTGGCAGGGCTGATCGA
>RFHO01000027.1 GCA_003696385.1 Planctomycetota bacterium
GCACGTCGTCTTGCCCGCGCCGTTGGGCCCCAGCAGCCCGAAGACCTCGCCAGGCGCCACCGAAAACGATACGTGATCCAGCGCCACGACGTGTCCGCGGCGGAAGTCCGGGTAATGCTTGCAGATGTCGCACACCTGGATCATGTGTCGTCCCCGACCGGACGAAGGCTGGCTCCCATGGCACGGCCGGCGCGTTCCCACGCGCTTCGACCGAAACCACCGCTCGCCGTGACCGGACCGCGGCACGCACGTGTCACACCTGAACGCGCTGCTGAACACGGCCCTTCGGGGAGTGGCTCACGGATATCTACCACCCCCGACTGCAGCCGCCCGCGCCGCCCGCGGCCACTCCATCAATTAGATGCGTTCAGAACGGGCAAATCGACAGAACCCGACTCACCGGCGCCACCGGAACCACCTGCGGACAACGGCGGAGCCTCATCGACATATTCGTAGAAAACGTTCCGTTGCCGCGGGATGAAACCGGCATCTTCGATGCACCGACGGATCGTCTCCAGCGAAAGATGGAACACCGTCCCCGCCTGAGCGACCACGTTTTCCTCGATCATCAGGCTGCCCATGTCGTTGGCGCCGAAGAACAGCGCGATCTGCCCGATCTTTTCTCCCTGCGTCACCCACGACGACTGGATGTTGTCGAAATTGTCCAGATAGAGCCGGCTGACGGCCTGCGTCTTCAAGTATTCGAAAGCCCCGGCCTTGGGCACATGGGCCATCGCCGTGTGCTCCGGCTGCAGCGTCCAGCAGATGAACGCGGTGAATCCGCCCGTTTCGTCCTGTAGCCGCCTCAACCGCTCCAGGTGCTCGATCCGCTCCGCCAGCGTCTCCACATGTCCGAACATCATGGTGGCCGTGGAGCGGCCGCCGAGCTCGTGCCACACGCGATGAACGTTGAGCCAGTCGTCGGTGAGAACCTTGCCGCGGGTGATCGCCCGCCGCACGCTGTCGACCAGAATTTCGCCGCCGCCGCCGGGGATGCTGCCCAGCCCGGCGGCTTTCAACCGCTCCAGCACCGTCCGCAGCGGCAACTTGCTGATCTTGGTGAAATGGTGGATTTCCGGCGGCGAAAACCCATGCACGTTCAACCGCGGATAGCGTGCCTTGATGTCCGCCAGCAATTCCTCGTACCACTCCAGCGGAAGGCTCGGGTGCAACCCGCCCTGCAACAGGATCTGATCGCCCCCCAAGGCCACCGTTTCATCGATCTTGCGGTACAACTCTTCGCGTCTGAGCACGTACACGTCCGGGTGTTTCGGCGGCCGGTAGAACGCGCAGAAGTCACACACCGCGGTGCAGGCGTTGGTGTAGTTGATGTTGCGATCGATGTTGTACGTCCGGTACGGCTCCGGGTGCTTCCGTCGTGTCACCAGATCCGCCGCCTGCCCCAATGCCGTCAGATCGTGAGACTGCAGTAGCGCCAGTCCTTCTTCGGCCGCGAGCCGTTCGCCCGCCACCGCCTTTTCGAGAATCCGATCGACGCTTCCAGTCACGGTGTCACTCCTCCGGTCACAGCGGCACTTGTCCCGGAACGAGCGAGAATTCGCGAGCCAGGCGGAAAAACTCCTCCAGCCCCGCGCGCTCCCGGTCGCCCAGACGGAAATGCAGGAATTCGGTCAGGTACCGACGCACCAGCGATTCACTCAGCCCCATGCGAGCCGCTTCCCGCCGGGCGATTGCGGCAACCCGCGCTTCGCCACGGCGACGAGCCTCTTCGAACGCCGACGTCCACCGGGCCGCAGCGGCTTGGGAAACGTCCGGAGAAGCCGCCCACACGGCGAACACGAACGGAAGCCCCGTTTCCCGATACCACTCCTCGCCCAGATCCCAAACGCAGGCAAACGCCCCATCCAGAGGCCGCATGGCGCGGTCGCCGATCAACAGAACGGCGTCACAGGACGAATCGTGCGGGAGCCCCTCCAGCGGAAGCGGCTGCAGCACCGGCCGCACCTCGTACCGCATCGCCAAAAGGATCTGCACCAACAGCGAACTGGTGCGAGAACCTTCATCCAGCGCCAGCGAGCGAATCTGCTGCGGAGGAACGCGGGAATACATCTTCACGCTCATCACCGGCCCCCGCGCGGCAACGCACGCGTCGGAGAGCACCTGGTACTCCGGATGCGTCAGACACACCACACTCGGAACCAGCGCTGCGGCCAGTGCTCCGCTTCCCAGACCGTCGGCCAGACGACTCGGGTAATCCAGCACCATTTCGTCCGGTACGAGCAGATCCGCAAGGTCTTCGATCAGCGGCTTGGAATTCAGGTAGCTGACCGCGCCGATCCGCATCGCACCGATTCCCTCGCATGCCGATTTGCCCGGATGCCGGTTGCGCCGTTCCATGCTCCCGCACCGGCAAAAGCGGGCTCGGTTCCCGCAATATCGCAGCCGGATCAGTGCAGTGTACCGATTCGATCGGGCGATCACAGCCGACCAAGCCAACCGAAGCGACGCGCACCGCTCGCCGGGTTTCCCGCCGCGGGTGCACATCGAACGTCCCGTTTCCCGCAGCCGACGTTTACTGCCGCAAGCATCGCCGAAGCGGCCTCCGATGCGGCCGCACCGGCCGACGGTTGCATGGAACGCTCACCGCCCGGCCGTTCCCTTCGCCGGTTCCATCGCATGATTTACGATGCGCGGCCGTTGTCGGTTGCGATCCGGCGTCCGACTTTCCGAGCGCCGGCACCCGAATGGTCGCCGGCACGCGAGGAACACCGACGGGAGACGGCAGATGGCCGAGACGCTCGGCATTGGAATCCTGGGATTGGGCACGGTCGGGGGAGGTGTCGCACGGCTGCTGACCGAGCACGCGGAGCGTCTCGAGCGGCGCAGTGGGCGGCGGTTGGAGATTCGGCGCGTCGCCGTCCGCGACGTGGAAAAACCGCGTTCGTTTTCGCTCAGTCGCAACCTGCTGACCGACGACCCCGGTCAGGTGGTCCGCGCCCCGGACGTCGACGTGGTCGTGGAGCTGATCGGCGGCATCGAACCGGCCCGCACACTGATCATCGAAGCCCTGGACCACGGCAAGCACGTGGTGACGGCGAACAAGTCGCTGTTGTGTGAACACGGTCCCGAACTCTACGAGCGGGCGCGGCGGCGAGAACGTTGTATTGCGTTCGAAGCCGCGGTCGCCGGCGGCATTCCGATCATCGCAGCCGTCGGCCAGTCCATGGCCGCCAATCAGCTTCAGTCGATCGAAGCGATCCTCAACGGAACGAGCAACTTCATCCTGACCGAAATGCTCGCGCGACGGGCGTCGTACCGCGAAATCCTGGCGGAGGCCCAACGGCTCGGATATGCCGAAGCCGATCCCACGATGGACATCGACGGCACCGATGCTGCACAGAAGCTGGTCCTGCTCGTCCAGCTCGCGTTCGGAACGCGGATCACCCCGTCTCAGTTTCTCCGCCGCGGCATCGATACGCTCGAACTGGCCGACCTGCTGTACGCCGACGAAATGGGCTATCGCGTCAAGCTGCTGGCGGTAGCGCGGATCGTACGGGGACGGCTGGAAGTGCACGTTGAACCCACGTTGCTCCGCGCCGATCGCCCCATTGCCAAGGTCGACGGTGCGTTGAACATCATCGCTCTTCGCGGCGATGCCGTCGGACCCACGTGGTTTTCCGGCCCCGGTGCCGGCGCACTGCCGACCGCGTCGGCTGTCGTCGCCGATCTGGTCGACATCGCCGTCGGGAGAGCCCAGCTGACTTTTCCGGTCCTCGACCTGTGGCGGCTCAACGGCGGCTACGAACTGCTCGATGCGGAACACATCGCCCGTCGCTACTACCTGCGGTTCAACATCGAAGACCGCCCGGGCGTACTGGCCGAAATCGCCGCCATCCTCGGACGGCATCACATCAGCATCGCCTCGGTGATTCAACACGAAGCGCCGGAAATCGAAGACGCTGCGGCCACACCACCGCCCGTTCCCTTGGTGATCATGACTCACCGGACCACCGAAGGACAGATGCGGGCTGCGGAAGCCGAGCTGCAGCACCTTCCCGCCCTGCGTCCGCCGCACGTGCGAATGCCCGTTTCCGACTGACCGCCTTCCGTCCTCACCTCGGCAGCCGGAACGCCGCCCAAAATGACGTTGTCATTCATCCGGCGAGCCGCCTATCATCCCCGCGCACTGGATGCCGCAGCGGCGCTCCGCGCGTCTTGGATCGATCTCCGGGGCCCGCAGGCCACCGGATCCCACAGCACGCCGTGGGCGCTCTCTCTCGAGCCGTATCGACGAAGGACCGTTGAATGAGCTCGTCCTCCCGTTCGTCCGTACCCTCCTTTGCTTCGTTCGTCGTCGTGTTCGTGGCTCCGCTGGCGGTCGTATTCGGCCTCCCGCACCTGGTCACAGTTTCACCGAGCACCACGTACGGCCAGTTTGCAAAGCACGTCAAGCCTGCGGATCCCGTCGGCTGCTCTGCCGCGTTCCTGCCGCCGGAACGCTTCGCGCGACACCGTAGGACCTTGGAACTCGACGTCGCGGATCGTCGAGCGACCCAGCTCGACCGACGCAAGGACGTCACTGCGGAGCCACCTTCTGCCGCCGAACCATCGACCGGTCGGGGCGTGCTCCAGGCCTCGCCGCCGGCGAGAATCACTACTGCACAACCGGCCGAGTTGCCCTCACCGTCCCTCGTCCAGAACACACCGGAGCCCCCGCCGGTGCAACGTGTCTCGATGCACACGCCGACGAAACGCCGGCTCGAGGCGGCGATCGTGCCTGTCGATCTCGCGCTGCAAGACCAGGGCGACACACCGCCACGCACCTCCCCTCGCCGCTATCGGCGAACCGGAGTGAGCGCCACGCCCCTCGGGCTGCTCCCGCCCGCAAGCGAACTCTCGTGGCCCGACGCCGTTGCGGAACTCAAGCGGCTGGGCATCGAAGACTTTCACCTGGAACGCGGCCGGCATCCCGGTGCATTCGTCTTCTGGTGCCACTACACACCCCCGGATGAACCGCAGTCGAACTATCGCTTCCAGGCGGAGGCGTACCACCCGTTGCAGGCCGTCGCGCAGACGATCGCACAGATCCGTGCCGCCCACGAAAAGCGCGCCACGCCGACGCAACGCGCCCCTCGATGACGCCCACGACCTCCAGTGGGAGAGCACCACGCAGGAGGCAATGCACGGCGTCACGTGCCCCACCGGTCGCGGTCGACGGCCCGTTCCGGCCGCGCATCGGCCTTCGCGTTTACTGCCGTTTCGGTATCCTTGCCCCGGCGTCCCAACCCCGAACGAGAACCGCATGAGCCGTCGCACGGCGTCCCAGGTCACGCACCTTTCGCCATCACGCTCACCCGCTGCGGCCGCACCGCACCGGGCGTGGCCGTCGCTGGGTACTCCATCCGGCGTCCATCCTGGCAGGACGGTTCCGCACCCACTCTGCCAGATCGCAAACGCTGTCGAGTTTCGCCGCCTGATCCCGCTGCTGGTCGCGGCAAGACACCGCGACGACTACGACGACGCCCCGCAGACCGAACGCACGCAGAAACTCGCCCGTCTGGAATCCGTGCTGTTCGTCGCCAACGCACCGTTGACGGCTCGCAAACTCGCCCAATTCGCCGCCCTCTCCGGTCCCGCGGAAGTCCATCGGCTCGTCGCAAAGCTGAACGAGGCCTATGACGCCGACGACACCGCATTTCGGGTCGAACTCGCGGGCGGTGGCTATCGACTGCGGACGCGACCGCAGTACGCCTTCTGGCTCGACCAGATCCACCATCGCTCGGCGGCCGTCAAACTCTCGCCCCCGGCCATGGAAACACTGACCATCGTGGCCTACCGCCAGCCGATCACCCGGGCGGACGTCGAATCCATCCGTGGCGTGCAGTCGGCAGAGATGCTCAAACAGCTCATGGAACGCGGACTGGTCACCATCGTCGGCGAAGACGATTCGCTCGGACGCCCGTACCTGTACGGCACAACGCGTCGGTTCCTCGAGCTTTTCGGATTGCAGTCACTGGAGGACTTGCCCGACTACCACCGACTGCGACGACCTGCCGGCGGTGAGCGACGGGCGGGCTGACGGCCACCTGTGCGTCAATGCGGATTCCCCGGCGATGCTCCGGCCTTGGGCCCGTAACGGCGCTGTCCGACCCGCGCCGTGCCCGCCGACCGGCTCTCGGCAGTCGCCGAACGAGCGGGCCCACCGCGCCGACTCAGCCGTTCGGTACCTGTGCCCCCTCCGAAGCGACCACGTGCGACGCACATGCAACCCCCGCGGAACGAATCATCCGCGACGGGGCCGGCAACAACGACGCACCGCCGCCCCTCTCACTGCGTCGGCACCGCGCCGCCGCTGCGGGAAGGCGTCGGAGCTGCCGGACGGGATGCTTCCGCCAGCTTACGGCGAAGCATCTGCAGTTCCTCGTCGTAACGTCGAAGCTGCTGCGACATATCGGTGGCCGCCGACCCACCGGCCGGAGTCATCAGCCATGGAGGTGTCGGCGACAATTGACCGGGAACCGTCACCCCCGGGGGCAGCGTTACCTTCGTCACGCCACCTGCCGGCGAGGTCACCGGGCCGCCCGTGCCGTTCGGCCCGGCTCCCGTGGCGTTCGGCCCGACTGCCGCCGCACCCGGCGGCCCTGCGGTGGAGCCGAATGCACCAGCCTGCGTCCCCCACTGAGGCGGCTGGCCGATTGGAACACCAGCGCCTCCTGCGCCGTTCGTCGACGAGATGGATGCACGACCGGATCGCTCCGCCCCGCCGACGGCGGTCGCCGGACGATACGGCTCACCACGCGGTGTCAGCAACGGCGCCCCGTCGGCGCTGGACGCCGGCACCGGCCCCGGCGCAGTCGCTCGACCGCCGCTGCCCTGCGAAGCTCCGACGGCGGCGAAGTCTGCCGAAGCCGCCGAAGAGGCGACGTCAACTTGCCCCGACATGGATCGCACTTCCGGGAATACCGGTCCCACCGTTCTCGATGGCTCATGCGCAGAAGCGCTCCACGGCGCCGCGCCGGGCACGCCCCCCGGCCCCGGTTCGAAAGCCCCGTTCATCGGGTCGTTGCCGGCACGCGGAGCGTTCACTGGCCCCGCGGCCGGAGTCGTCCCCAGCGGCGCACCGTCACTCACGCCGCCAGCGGAAGAACCGGTGACGAACATCGAGCCCGGTCCGGTCTGCAACGCCAACCGGGCCGCAGCCTCGACGGCCGAATCCGCGGCGCGTCCCATCGACGCCTCGCCGTGCCCGGGTACGTCCGCCGGCTGAGGCACCGACGAGCGTCCGTTGCGGCCAGCCGTGCCACGCACGGTATTCCCGGGAAAGCCGCCCCACGGAGCGACAACCTGCCCGGACGGCGGACTGTAAGACGGAGGTGCGTTTCCGTACGCCGGCGAGACGGACGGCACCCGCCCCATCGCCGTGGGCGGCCGACTGGGCAAGCCGCCCGCGCCGTCCCAACCCCCATTGGCCGTGAACCCACCGAAACCCGTGCCCGATGCCGCTTCCGCCGGACCGGCTGGCCCCGACCACGCCGCGGGAGATGGCGTCACAGGTGCATCACCGCCCCATTGACCGAACGACGGAAGCTGCGGCGGAGACGACGGATCCGTCGCGCCCACCGCCGGCGCGGCAGCCCTCGGTACTCCCGACGCGCTCACAGCCGTCGCCCCGGCATGGCCCGGCCACGGTGGGGGTTCCACGACGTGCCGGCCACGCTCCTGCGCGAGACGACGTTCGAACGCCTCGCGTTCCGCCCGTTCCCGGGCTCGGCGTGCTTCCACGGCCGCTCGCCGAGCCGCTTCCATTTCGGCATGCAGAGCCCGAACGGCCGGCGGCAAATCGTTCCCGCCCGTGGGCTGCGTGCTTCGCGGTCCGCTGCCGTCCGGTGCCGGCCGCCCGGCATCACCGTTCAAGCCGGGTAAGCCCGTCGAAGTGCCTGCTTCCGTTCCTCCGGCCACGGACACACCGGTTCGGCCACCCAGCACGCGACGCAGCTTCTCGCGGGCCTCGGCGTCGGTGCCGACGACGCGGAACTGAGCCAGTGCCTCGTCGGCCCGCCCCTGCAGAGCATACAGCAGCCCCAGGTTGTTGCGGGCGGCCACGTGTTGCGGTGCCAACCGCACAGCCCGCTGCAGGAAGTGCTCCGCATCCCGGAACCGTTGCTGCTGGATCAGCGAATAGCCGTAATCACTCAACAGGTTGGGGTCGTCGGGCCGGTACAGGAGCGCGCGGAGATAGTGGTTTTCCGAACACGCGAAGTCCTGCAGCTTGTCGCAGACGATCGCCTGGCGGTGCTGCAGCACCGCGTTGTCGGGATCACGTTCGATGGCCGCCGCATAGTTCTCTCGCGCCCGCCGCCATTGCTGCTGCGCCCGCGCGTGATCGCCGCGAGCCTCCGCGGCCAATGCCTGTGCAAACGCCTCTTGCGCAGCTCGCACCGGATCGGCGCCGACAGCGGCGACTGCGGGCGACTGGCCTGAACGCCCGGACGACGCAAGTCCGGCTTTGGGAGACCGATCGCGGCCCGCGATCGGCGCAGACGACCCGCGGCGAGGCGTCTCGGACGGCTCGGCGGCGCTCGGCCGGTACTCCGGCAGCTCCGCCTGCCGGGTTCGAAACGTCCCACAGCCAGCCGCCGTGACCGCAACACACGTCGCGACGGCGCAAAGGGCGTTCGCCAAACGGCTCGCGCAGTGAAAACATGACCGGACCATCCTTGGGTCTCCCAGCGCTTCCATGCACGGCGGCTGCGTGAACCTCGCTCGTTGGCGAAGCGTCTTGGCCCGTACGGCCGGCAGACTATAGATCGTGAACGCTTGCGCTGTCGAGACGTGTTGCGGGAGAGCGACGAAGCGACGTCCCGCTGCGGTGCTGAAAACCCCCGCCGTCGGCTTGCCGGCCGCCCCGTCCGAGCGACCGACTGCCGACATGCACCGGCGTTCGTCCGCTGTCACGGTGGAGTGAGCCACTCATAGACGTCCGCGCTCGCCAGCGGCCGGCCGGCTCGATCCTTCTCCGAAAGCAATGGTTGGTCCTCCAAAGGCCAATCGATGCCGACCTCGGGACAGTTCCACAACAGCGTTCGCTCGTGTTCGGGGGCGTAATAGTCGGTGCACTTGTAGTAAAAGTCGGCCACCTCACTCAGTACCAGAAAGCCGTGGGCGAATCCCGCCGGAACGTACAGTTGCCGGGCATTCTCTTCGGACAGTTCCACTCCGACGTACCTTCCGAAGGTGGGAGATGGCCGTCGCAGATCGACTGCCACGTCGAAGACGCGTCCGCGGAGCACCTGCACGAGTTTTCCCTGCGGATTGCGGATCTGATAATGCAGACCGCGCAGCGTGCCCTTGACCGATCGGGAGAAATTGTCCTGCACAAACCGCTCACCGATTCCCGCCGCCGCGTACCGCGCGGCCTGATACAGCTCCATGAATGTCCCACGTGCGTCCCGGAACACCCGCGGTTCGATGATCAGCACATCTGGTATCGCCGTCGGCACCACGTTCATGGTAGTCTTCGGTTTCCTCTTCACCGGGTGGGTTCGGAACCGGCGGAAGCCTTCGACCTCCGGTTGAACGCCGCACAGCGTAGGCTAACACTTCTTCGGCCGACAATACCGCGTCCGCTGGGCCCCCACGATGATCACGCGCGGGGTGACGAACCGGCCGGGCAGGTCGCGGCTGCCGAAGCACCGACCCACGACCGCGCGGCCCGGCCACCACCCGCGCCGGGCGTCACCGCCGTGAGCCGTCGCGGCGTTCACCACATGGATCCTCCCGCAGGCTCCGCGGCCCCCTTCCACAACACCACGCCGAGGAGAAAGTCATGCATCCGCCAAGGCGATCACGACCTCACACGGCGTGTCGATGGACCACGCGGCTGCTGACCATCGCGGCGCTCAGTGTGGCCGCCGGCTTCGCCGGTGGCGCGGCCCGTTCGGAATCCGACCGCTTCGTTCAGGCACGCCGCGAGATGGTGGAGCGTTACCTCATCCCCGAAGGCATCGACAACCGCCGCGTTCTTCAGGCCATGCTGAAGGTTCCGCGGCACCTGTTCGTACCCGTTCCGCACCGGCAGCGGGCGTACTTCGACATGGGTCTGCCGATCGGCTACGGTCAGACGATTTCCTCACCGTTCATTGTCGCCTACATGACACAGGCCCTGGACCCGCAGCCAACGGACCGCGTGCTGGAAATCGGCACCGGCAGCGGATATCAGGCGGCCGTCCTGGCCGAACTGGTCGCCGAAGTCTATTCCGTGGAAATTGTCGAACCACTCGCCAAGTCCGCCGAACGGCGGCTGAAGGAACTCGGATACCGTAACGCTCACGTCAAGGCCGGGGACGGGTACCTCGGTTGGCCCGAACACGCTCCCTTCGACAAGATCATCGTCACCTGCTCTCCCGAAAGCGTCCCCCGCCCGCTGGTGGAACAACTCCGCGAGGGAGGCCGCATGATCATTCCACTGGGCACCCGCTATCAGCAGGTGTTCCATCTGCTGGAGAAGAAAAACGGGCGGTTGCAGGACAAGCAGTTGCTTCCCACGCTGTTCGTACCGATGACCGGACAGGCAGAAAAGCAGCGTCGCGTGCAGCCCGATCCGCTGCACCCTCGCCTCGTCAACGGAAGCTTCGAAAACGATGCCAACGGCGACCGACATCCGGACGGATGGCACTACCAGCGGCAGATCGAACTCCGCAGCGGCGATGCCGCGGAAGGTGACCGCTACGTGCGCTTGCACTGCGAAGATCCGCAACGCACGGCCCAACTGTTGCAGGGCTTCCCGGTCGACGGCCGACGGATCGGCCGACTCCGCATGCGTTTTTCCGCCCGCGTCGACGGCTTCCGCTCCACACGGGGCAAGCCACAGGGCGGCGTCCTCGTCCTGTTTTACGACCGGATCCGCAAACCGGCCGGCGAGCTGGTTGCTCACTACTGGTTCGACACCGACGGCTGGGAACGCTTCAGCCGCAGCGTGTCCGTGCCCACCGCGACCCGCGAGGCGATCATCTGGATCGGGATCAAATCCGCCACCGGAACGGTCGACCTGGACGCCATCTCCCTGGAACCGATTCCCCGCTGAGCTGGACCGAGCGGCTACGCTGAAACTGCAACCTCCGGTCCGCCGCTGCCCGTTGTGCCGGCGGCCTTCGAACCCCCGGTATTGCGGCCGACCACCGGCTCGCCCGGCGAATCCGCACGTTGGACAGCCGCAGCCGTCCCGGCTAAACGTACACCTCGGTCCGTTTGTCGACTTCGCATCGCGCCGACTTGTGCCCACGTTCCTCGCAACGCCGAGTCATCAGGAGCCGCACCATGCCTTCCTCGCTGCGAATGAACGAGCTGTTCAGCGTCGACGGTCAGGTGGTCCTCGTCTCCGGCGGATCACGGGGCATCGGCAAAGCGATCGCGGCCGGATTCGCCCAGAACGGCGCGCACGTGGTCGTGACGGGACGTGACGAACCGACCCTTCAGAAGACGGCCGCCGAACTCTCCGCGGAAGCGCCGCATCCGGTGTTGCCGCATGTGTGCGACGTGTCTCGGCTGGACGAAATCCACGCGACGGTCGACGCCGTACTCGATCGCTTCGATCGCATCGACACGCTGGTCAACGTCGCCGGAGTCAACCGCCGCAAACCCGCGCTGGACGTCACTCCCGAAGACTACGACTTCATTCTGGACATCAATCTCCGCGGAGCGTTCTTCATGGCCCAGGCCGTCGGCCGACACATGGTCGAGCGTCGCTCCGGCAGCCAGATCCACATCGCATCGCTGAACACGGACCGCCCCCTGGTCAATGTGCTGCCCTATGCGGCCAGCAAGGCGGGACTGGGACACATGACGCGCGTCCTGGCCGCCGAATGGGGACCGGCCGGGGTCCGCGTCAATGCGCTCGCCCCCGGCTTCATCCTGACCGATCTGACACGCAAGCTCTGGTCGAACCAGCAGATGCTGCAGTGGGGCGAAACCAACACGCCGCTGCGCCGACTGGGCCGTCCGGAGGACATGGTCGGCACTGCCCTGTTCCTCGCATCCCCCGCCTCGGCGTTCCTGACCGGGCAGATCGTGTATGTCGACGGCGGATTCAATGCCGCTGTGATCTGGCCCATCCCCGAAGACGGCGGGATGTGACCGCGCGTGCAATTCCGCAGCCGGAGTCGGCACGACGCCCGACGAGCCACAGCGCACGGCCGTGGCCAACCTGAAGCGCCGGAATCATCGCACCCCGCCCGGCCGCTGGCGCAAAGCGTAACACTGCAGCATCAGGGGCGCTATAATGCGTTGAACGGCGTCGCTCACCACAAGCACACTGCCGGCGCGACCAACATCGATTTGCGCGTCGCGGCGCATGGACCGCCGGACGGTCGAGGACGGATCCCACGGCGGTCCCTCGGCATCGACCGATGTCTTGCCGTGGGCCCTCCAGGCCGCCAACGTCACACCTGGTTCCGCATGACCGCGTTAAGGATGCCCGCCTGATGGCCTCACCACTGATCATCCCCTGTCCGAAATGCGGAAAACGGCTCAGACTGCGCGATCCTCGATTGCTGGGCAAGAAGGCCAAGTGCCCGAAATGCGAGAACAAATTCCTCCTGCAAGCCCCGCAGCCCACCGGCGATCGCGACGAGGAGGAGGTCGAGCTGGAACTGGTGGAACCGCCGAAGGATACACCGGCGCGCGGGCCGTCCTTCGGCGCGGAACCTCCTGCTCCCGCCAATTCACCGCCGAACTTCCACGCGCCTTCAACGCCGTCCGTGCCCCCGTCGACCAGCCCTCAAACGGCTCCGACGGCCGCCGGCGGGTTTGTGCAAACACCGCAACCCGGTGGGGCTCCGCCGAGCTTCGCTCCGCCTCCACCCGCGGCCGGACCGCCCCCCGGAGCCATTCCGTCGACGGCACCCGTTCCGCCGGTTCCGCCCACTTCGCCGGCGGCACCAACGGTCCCGGTTCCGCCCTCCTTCGCGCCCGGTGGCATGCCCGCACCAGCTGTTCCGCCGCCTCCGGCGTTTTCTGCCCAGCCGGAGGCACCGGCACCGGTGGCGCCACCATCCTTCGCGCCTCAGCTCAACGCCGCCCCCCCAGCAGCCCCGATCGCCGGCTCGCCGCCGGTGCCGCCCAACATCGACCCGAGTTCACCGTGGTACGATCCCGGCCTGACACGGCCCGACGGGCCGGTCATGACGGCCACCTCGCCGGCGGTCCCACCTCACGTGCGGCCGACGGCGGGGAATGGAGCAAATACACGCTCGGCCTCCCGGCGCCGCAGGAAACGAAAGAATTGGCTTGGCTGGCTGGGGTTTGGTGCGAGCACGACCACCGCCGCGGCCGGCGAAGGCATGTCCCGGCTGGCAGAGCTGAAACGGCGACGGCGCCGCAACCAACAGGTCGCCATCGTGGCCGGCGCGATTTCTGCTCTGCTCATGGGCGGGATCGCACTGATGGTCGGCTCGCCGGAACCCCCGCGCGCCGACAAGGACAACGGCGAGCCACCGCGAACCGTGCAGGAAACCGTCGAGGCCAAGAACGCTTTCCGCGACGCCGCGCAGTGGGCCAAGGACAGCAGTCCCACGCACGGTCCGCCGATCGAGCTGACCATGATGCCCGCGGGTTGCCGGATCGTGGTCAATCTGCACCCCGCGGAATTGTGGCGTGAAGGCAGCCTTGGGCACGAATTCCGCTACTGCCTGGGGCCGCTCAGCCAATGGCTCGAACAACAGATCCTGCTGCTGACCAAATACCACCCCCAAGAGATCGAGCGGCTGCAGATCGGCCTCATTCCGGGCCAGCGTGGCGTCCCGCCCCAGGTCGCCGCCGTCGTGCACCTGGTCAACCCGTTCGCCAGCAAGAGTCAGTTTTTGTTGAAGCTGCAGGCCCAACGCTCCGACGACTACGGATATCCGGTCTACCTGACTGCCGACCGCGTCTACCTCATCCGCGACAACCGGACTTTCGCGATCGCCCCGCGACTGGCCGCCAGCGAGCTGGTGGAGTCGATGAACCAGTCCGCCATCACCAGCGTCGGTGTGCAGGAGCTGCTGCTGCACAGCGACCGCAACCGGCATGTGACCGTGGTCTTCGAACCGATCGATATCCGCAACTTCCAGGACGTCCTGTTCCCGGAAATCATGCGGCCATTCGTCAACCGCGTGCTCGACTGGATCAACGAAGAAGACGTGGAAGCCGTCCTCTGGAGTTTCCACCTCTCACCGGACCGCTTCTACCACGAAGTGCTGTTCCGCAATCGAAACATCATCCGCGAACACCGTCTCGCCCAGGTGATCGAACGGAAAGTTCAGCAGCTGCCGCATCAGATGCTGGAATACGTGCGCTACATGAATCCTCCGCGGGCAGGTCGCCGACAGTTGATCGGTCGTTTCCCGGCCATGCTCAAGGTCGCCGCCATGGCCAGTCGCGTAGGAGTCGGCAGCCGCTTCGTCCAGCTCGTCACCGTACTGCATACCGACCGGGCCGCACCGAACCTCGCGCTGGCGGCTCTGCTGGCCTGGGATGAAGCCACTCGCACCGACTTCACCAAGCCGCCCACCACTGTCGCGTCGAACAACACCGGACCGCAGCGGCAGCCGGTCCGCGAGCGTCTGAAGAAACCGATCGACATCGAGTTCGTGCGGACTCCCCTGCAGGAGGCCTTCCAGTACATCGCCGACGAATGCAACGTCGGACTGCACATCGAAGGGGACGCGCTCAAGCTCGCCGGCATGACCAAGAACATGCCGCAAACCTTCAAACTCGGAACGGCACCCGGCTGGCAGGGCATCAAAACCATCGTCGACCGATACAAGAACGAAGGGATGTGCATCGTCGTCGACGAGGCCAACGACCGGTTCATCGTCACGACGGTCGACTTCGCCAAACAGAAGGGACAGCAGCCCGAACCACTGGAAAAGCTTCCCTGAACGGCACGGCGGTGATCGCCCGCCTGCGAACAGTTCCGGCGCTGCAGGTCCGTTCACCGATTCGACCTGCGATTCTCCGTCGAGCCGACTCCTCGACGCAGCACGCGCAAAGGGTGTCGTGCACCCGCGCCGTTTGCCGATCATCACAACAGGCGGCTTTCCCATCACGCGGCGGTGCCGATACGACGCTGGTCCAGGTGACAACCGTCAGCCCCTCGCGCTGGCCATCAGCGCAGCACGAGCGCACGCACGCGAAACCAGACCAGAATGCTGATTCCGCTGGGAATCCAGCCGGCCCATCGACGAATCGGGCAACAACGGGAGCAACGCATGGTCGATCGCACGCTGCACCACCGAACGGCGCTGTCGCAGACACACCGGAATACTGGCTGGGCCGCGGCGGCATTGCTCTTCGCCCTGGCCGCTCCGGCCGCAGGCCTGGCCCAATCACCTCGCAATGCGCACGCGGCCGATTCCGCACCGCGCCGCACCGAAGTCGTTCTGGAAATCGTCACCGATCGCCTGGGAAGCAACGTCGCCGCCCAGGAATGGGGACGGCTGATGCAGCGGTTCGGTTACGAGTTCCACATGAGGCGCTCTCCCCTGGCCGAAAAACCATCGCTGCGGGAGACGACCTTCGGTCGACTGCGCCGGGTCACGGTGCAGGGCCGCCTGGACACGCTTGGGCGGCTGATCATGCCCAATGGCAAAACCTACACGCTCCCCCGCGCCGACAAGCTGATCGACTGGCTCCGCGAACTCGAACTGTACGGCGCTCAAGGACGCCCCAAAAACGACGCCTCATTCGGGTTCACCAAGGCGCAGTTGAGCCGGATCGCCGCCGCGCTGGCCAACCCTGTCGCGACCGACCTGAGCGCAGAGACGCTGGCCGAGGCGCTGAAGAAGCTGCAGTTGTCCCCGAGCCTGCCGGTGGTCGTCGACTCGCGAGCGGCTGCCGCATGGCGTCAAGCCGGGGACACCAAGGTCGGGCAGTCGTTTCGTGGCATCGCGAAGGGAACCGCGCTGGCCGCCATGCTCGGCAACGTGGGATTGGCGTTTCGGCCGTGGCGTGAGCCCGACGGGCGGTTCGTTTTGCAGATCGTCCTGCCGGAACCGGACCGGGCCGTCTGGCCCATCGGACGGCCGGTGCAGGGTCTGCCCCGCGATGTCGCCCCGCAGCTCTACCAATTCATCGACGTCGAGCTGAACGACGTGCCGTTGCGGGACGTCCTCGATGCCGTGGCCCTCAAGACGGGCGTTCCGATCATCTACGATTTCGCCGCGATCGAAGAAGCCGGAGCGGACCTTTCCGAAAAAATCTCATTCGGGCCGAAGCGAACGACCTGGAGCCTGTTCCTGAAGAGCGTCACCAACCCCCGCAAGCTCACGCGACTCTACAGGCTCGACGACGCCGGCCGGCCCTTCGTCCTGATCACCAGCATCCGCCGCGGCGTCATCGAACCCAGTCGAGCGGCACGGTCCCGCAAATGACGCGGCCCGTCGGTCGCGGTCGATTCCGCCGCAGTCCTCCGGGCCCGGCGAACGTCGACCGCGGTCAGTGCGCCACGGTGGTTCGCAGGACACTCGCGTCAGCCGCCCCCGGCGGCAACGGCCGCAGGTTTCCCGCCAGCGGTCCCGGCGGCGTCTGCAGAATCTGCCCGAGGCTCGATACCGATGCGGGAACAAGCTGGCACATCCAGTTCTGATTGATCAGGTCCCAACGGACCGGCCATTCTTCGAGTACCCATCGGTACTGCGTATCGCCTCCGCCGTCCGGCGGCTCGGCGGGCACGTCCAGCCCGGCCGTGTAGCCGAAGGTCCCCCCCAGCGGAATCTGCACCTTGTCGGGAGGCACTCTGTTCACGGCCACCAACCGCCAACGGGGATACGGCAGAAAAACAAAGGCCTGAGCGAACGCCATCACGTCGTTGGTCTGCTGCAGCGGATTTCGAAACAGCCGCCCGCCCAGGTCCCGACGGTGCCGCCGATACAGAACCGTCACCAGCTCGAAGTTCTGCTCCAGGTACGCTTTCAGGTCGATCTGCGTCCCCAGCAAATGCAGCACGGCGTCCCGCTGTTCCTCATTCAGCCGGCTGGCCATCGTGGACTGCTCCAACCCGAACAGCGTCTCTTCCACGTCCACTCCTTCCGCCGCGTGCCGGAGAACGAACACCATGTTCCGCTGCGGGTATTCATCGTGCAACAGCCGATCCAGCTGTCCGCACGTGGCGATCCGCCAGAGGTGAAAGAACTGCGACATCCGGCCGCGGCGCTGAAAAACGCGCAGCAGTTCGAAATTCCACCGGTCGAGATAGAAACGGGCCAGCCCGTCGCGCTGCATGGTGGCACGCTGCAGATACACCGCCCCGTCCGGCAGAGCCGCCCAGTCGATTCCCGTCGGCTCCGGATCCACCACGGGCAACGAGCGGCCCATCGGATCCCGCTGGTCGTGCATCACCAGCGGAACACCGTCGGCCTGCCAGACGACCGCATGGACCGGCCCTCGCTCGGGTTCCCACATCGCACCGGCGCGGTTCACCACGTATCGCTGGGCCGTCGCGCTCGCCACGTGCTGTGCCATCAGCGGCGTCAGTTCGAACAGGGCTCGTTGGAATTGCGGCAGCAATTCGTCGCGCAGAATGTACTCGAACACCGGCAACGACAAAGCGGAAGCCACCGCGTTCAACTCTCCGAACGCCGTGACCGCCTGTCGCTCCAGCGGCACCTTCGTCAGAATCGCCGTCCCCAGCCGGCGAAACTTTTCGTACGGCGCCTGCTGCAGCCGCGTGCCCGCAACCCGCCAGGCCTCCAGAATGTCCGGAACCAATTGTTCGGCGTTTCGATCGCGGGCTTCGCGCAGGAACGCCGTTACGGCGAACACATCCGCCGTCAGGTGGTTCGCGAACGCCGTGGCGTTCAAACCGCGTGCGATCACGGTCGCCGCGCTCCGGCACGCGGCATCCGCCGCGTTCTGCATCCGCACGCGGTCGTCGACGTGGGCGATCACGTTGACGATCATCACCAGCAGCGTCGCCAGCATCAGGATCACGAACACCGACAACAGAGTGATCCCGCCGGTCTGGTCCGTATGAACGCGCCACACCCACCGCCGCAACCGATCACGATGCAGGTAAATGTTCAAGGCGATCCCCAGAACCAGTACGCCCAGACTTATCCACTGGGAAATCGTCAACGATGTCCCGAATCGCCCGGGCTCGTCGTTGCGAAGCCATTCCAGCCAGATCCGGGTCAGTGGATAGACCGTGATTGCGGTCGCAAACACCGCACCGCGGCGGACTTTCCAGCGGAACAGCCGGTCGGTCAGCCAGAACAGCACCAGAGCGTTCAGCGACGAATAAAGCTGCGTCGGATGCAGCGGCATCGTGGATTGCGCATCCGGGGCCAGCAACCCGCGGTAAACCAGCGCCCGGAACGGCACACTTCCCGCCGGGAACCGCACCCCCCACGGATACGAACACGGTGCCCCCCAGCAACAGCCGTTCAGGAAGCACCCCAGTCGGCCGAACGCCACGCCCAAAAACACAGACGGGATCAGCAGGTCGGCCGTGGCCAGCGGATCCAGACCACGGCGCCGGCAGAACCACAGATAGAACGCAATGCCGCTGATCAGGCCACCGTACAGAACCAGCCCCCCGTCCGGCAGGTTGACCACCGCGATCAGGTACTGTGCGACCCCCATTCCCGGACGGAACACCCGGTCGTGATACTGGATCACGTAAAACAGCCGGGCCCCCGCAATACCCGCCAGCAACCCTGCAACCGCCAGGTCCCAGATGAAGTCATCACGCCACCCCGCCCATCGAGCCCGCCGTTGCGCGGTCCACGTTGCCACCACGAAGCCCACGAAAAGCATGAATCCGTAACCGAACACGGGGACCGACTCGACCGGCAGCAGTGGACCTGCCAGGCCCAGTATCGCCGCGGCGACCCACCACGGCCCCCCTGCCGACCACACCGCGTTCCACGATCGTTCCCTTTTCATCCACGTCCACGCCGCCCACAGCGCCCCGATCAGCACCAGCAGCATGGCCACGTAGCCCGCGCCGACGAGCAAAACGTCCGGCCGAACTTCCCATTCCAGCGGCCGGCGGAGCACGATCCTCAGCAACGTCTGGCGCATGGCGGTCTCTCTGTCTTTCGCAGCTCACTAACGAATGGTTCAATTCGACCCATAATTTCCGAAGTTTCGCCGCTGCGACCCCTCACCGAACAACGACCGGCGATCGACCGTCCCCAGCCACGCCGCACGGCCTCACCAGCCGGCAAGTGCGGTACGCCGCGGCCCTCGTCGCAGACGCACCGCACCAGGCCCACGGTCTGCTGTACAATGTGCGCGTGCCACACCGACGCAGCACGCGGTTGCCAATATGCACGGCCCACGGCCGGCACCTCACGCACTGCCGGCCGCCGGTCGGCGACCTTTCGCCGTCACACTCCGCCCGGCCGTTGCATTCTTGCGGCGCCGCGCTCGGAAAGCCAACCCCGCATGGATCGCAACAGACGCACCACACTGCTGTATCTCAAGCTGGCCCTGTTGTGTGATCGTCGCCGTCAGTTGCCGTCCCGCGACCGCCTTCTGGTTTGCGCCGCGGACGCGGCATTGAATGCCGGCTGGCCCCAAGTGGCGGAAGGCTGCCGCGCGATCATCCTGCGTTCCAACCGCCACCACCTCCTGCGCCGCTGGCCGACGTTCCGCGACGCCGTGCTGTCCGCCGAATTCCGCCCGTTACTCGAACGCTGCCGCCGGTTCTGTCCGGTGGAACGGGCCGAATTCCTGCTGCAACGCCATCATGAAGAAGTCGAACGGGCGCTCCGGTCCGTCACGTCGGCGGACGCTCCACCGCCCGCCGAAGCCGACCGGACCGGTCCCGACACGCCGGCCCTACGACAGGCCATGGCTGTCGTCTCGGCCCTGTCGTGAATACGGCGTGCCGGCGCCGCCGACCGCGTAGTGTCATTCGCCGCGTCGCCGCAGCACGAATACCACGTCTTCGGTCCGCTCGTCGACCCGAACCGGCGTATCGATGTCGTAAGCGAAGTCATACGTGGCGACGGGTTCCCATTGCGGGACACGCGCAAGCAGCGTGCGGAACTGCTCCGCCGTGTACGTGAAGTACTCCATCTCGTCCTCGATCCGCATCCGCCCGGTCGGACGATAGACATCGACCGTCATGCCCAGCCTTTCGATCCGGCGGTGCGGATCGATCCCCTTGGACCACATGTACGAATTGACGACCAGTTGGCCGCGTCGAGCGGACCACGCCTCGTCCTGAATCCGCTCGCCCTGTGTGGGAATCAGGTGCAGCCCGATGACGTACAAGCCGCCCGGCCGCACGCAATCCGCCATGCATCGCAGATGGCCGGCCGCCGCCTCCTCGCCCAGCAGATGCCGAAAACTGTTGATCGGATTGAACGCCGCATCCCATTGCCGCGGAGAGCGGAACCGCGTCATGTCCCCGACTCGAACGCTGGCCGGAAAGCCGTGCCGCTGCAGCCGCGCATTGCAATACGCCACGGCCGCCTCGTTCAGGTCGATGCCGCCGACGCTGTAACCCGCTTTGGCGAACCGGATCAGCAACCGCCCCGTTCCGCAGGCCGGCTCGAAAACGCTCCGCACCGCCCTGCCGCGCGGCAACGCCGCAAACCGCTCGAAACATGCCCTCAGGAAATGAAACTCGGCACGCCAGTCCGAACCGAACAGGACGTCATAGTACTTCGGAAAGTCATAGATGCTGCCGCGAACGACGTCCCCGCCCCACCCGTCACTCATCGACCGTTCCATCGTCTTCGACCACGCAACCGAACGTGCGGACGCCTCCGTTCGAAACGCTTCACACACCGCCCCGCCGGTGCCGCCATCGGGCCACGAAAGCCTCCGGAAACCGCTCGTCCACCCGCTCCGACCACTTCCGTCGACCGCCGAACCGCAACCTCACCGGGGCGATTGGCCGAGGCGGGACTCGAACCCGCACGGGGATTTCTCCCCACCGGATTTTAAGTCCGGTGCGTCTGCCATTCCGCCACTCGGCCGTCCTCGGACCACGTCCTGACGCTTGGCGCGATGAAGCACCGCCGCAGGCGAGCACGGACGCCACCGTGCTCCCGGCCAAACGCCCGTCATTTCCGCTCGGCCGGCGGTCGGAAGAATCGCATCGACTGCAAAACCACCTCCCGTCGCCGCGCGATGCGTGAACCGAGCGTGATCAGGTAGTTCCGCCAACCGGGCACGACGAACTGCTTCCGCCTCTCCATCGCCTTCAGCGCCGCCTTGACGACCTGCTGCGGTGTTTGTGCCGAATGCTTCTTCAACCAGTTCGGAACACCCGCGACCTCGAAGAACTCTGTCCGCGTCGTTCCGGGACAAAGGGCCGTCACCGTCACACCGCGGTCCCGGCATTCCGCCCACAGCGCCTCACTGAAGTGCAACACGTAGGCCTTCGTCGACGCATACACCGGCATGTAGGCAACCGGCTGGAACGCCGCCAACGACGCCACGTTGATGACCGCTCCGTGCCGTCGTTGCAACATCGGCGGCAACAATCGGTACGTGAACTCGGTCAGCGCCGTCACGTTGACCTGAATGATATCGCGCATCCGCTGAATGTCGGTTTCCTCGATCGTGCCCACGAAGCCGAATCCGGCGTTGTTCACCAGCAGTTCGACGTCGATCCCGCGAGCGGCCACTTCCTCGACGAGCCGTCGCGGTGCATCCGGGTCGGTCAGATCCGCCGTGACGATCTCACACCGCGTACCGTGCCGCGTATGCAGCTCCGACGCCAACGCCTCCAGCCGCTCCCGCCGCCGCGCCGTCAGGAACAGATGCATACCGCGGGCGGCCAGTACCCGTGCGAACTCCGCGCCGATACCCGACGACGCCCCTGTAATGAACGCCCAACGCTCGGCATACTGGTCGATCACGGTTGGTGCCTTCGATGTCTTCTCCAGGCAGCCGCACGGCGTTCCGCAGCGACCGCACAACCACAGCGACCGGTATCGCACAACACACCGGCGCTTGACGAAACGTGCCCGAACGTGAGGTGGATCGTAGAGACGGCTTCGCCAAAATGAAAGCAATTGCGGCGTCCGACGACGCCCCCATTCACGCGGCTAAACACCGGCTCCGCCGCGGTTTGAGTATCTCGTTTCGCACCACGACAATCGCCGTCCAATCAGTGGAGAAGCCATGGAGCTGTCACGCTGTGTCCTGCCCCGTCGCTGGGTCCGTCGGCTGGATCGGCTCGCCATCGAGCAGTTCGGTGTGCCGGGCATCGTCCTCATGGAGAACGCCGGCCGCGGAGCGGCCGAGTGGCTCGCCGAACACGTCAAGCGCGGACCGGTCGTCATCTGCTGCGGCAAGGGAAACAACGGCGGCGACGGCCTGGTCATCGCCCGCCATCTGGACAACCGTGGAATCGACGTTCACATCGCGCTGCTCGTTCCCGCCCAATCGCTCTCCGGCGATGCCGCCACCAATTGGAGCATCGTCCAACGCAGCAGGCTCGACGCGGCATACTACGAGCTTGCCGACATCGCCCGTCGTGCGGCTTTTTCCGAACGCCTCACAGCCGCCGAATGGATCGTCGACGCTCTGCTGGGCACGGGGGCGCAAGGAGAGATTCGCGAACCGTACGCGACCGCGATCGAAGCCCTCGATGCGGCCGAGCGCCCTGTGTTGGCCGTCGATCTCCCCTCCGGCCTGGACTGCGACACCGGAGAACCGCTCGGGCCCTGTGTGCGGGCCACCCTCACCGCCACCTTCGCCGCCACCAAACCCGGACTGATCCGGGAATCGGCCCGCCAGTGGACCGGACGCCTCCGCGTGTTCGACATCGGCGCACCACGGGCAGCCTACCGCGTCCTGGCCGAAGAAATGCGCTCCGCCGGCGAACAACCTCCGCCGCTCGACGGCAACTGAGTGAACCAATCCCCCGCGGTAAACCACAGCCCGAGCCGATCATTTCACCGGCCAACGGATACGCTGCGGCCGACCTCCGCGGCCACCCGCCGCCCCCTGTGGCGACCGATGTCGTCCCCCGCCGCGGGTGGCACGCAGGCAGGCGGCCCATGGCCTGACAGCGACGCTTGAGAACTCCGCGCGAATCGCACACCATGGCCACTCACACGTACATCTGCCACAACGGATCCGACCGGATCGCTCTGGGAGACAACCAACATGCGACACGATGCAACGCTGCGTTCCGTCTCGTCGGAAGCCCCACGTAGTCCGTCAGGGACCTTTCAGCGCCTGCTCGCAGCCGGTCCGCGGCCTCGTGCAATTCGCCTGCCTGCAGGGTTTGCGGCGGTCGTGCTGGCCGCAATCGCCGCGGCGATTTGCGGCTCCGCGGCCTGCGCCGCGACCGAACGTCCGCCCAACGTGGTGGTGATCTTCATCGACGACATGGGTTACGCCGACATCGGACCGTTCGGGGCCGAAGGCTACCAGACACCCAATATCGACCGGATGGCCCGCGAAGGGCGTGTATTCACGGACTTCGTCGTCTCTTCGGCGGTCTGCTCGGCGTCGCGTGCCGCTCTGATGACCGGCTGCTTCCACCGCCGCGTAGGCATCTCCGGAGCACTGGGGCCCGGGTCCCGGATCGGCATCAATGCCGACGAAGTCACGCTGGCGGAGATCTGCAAGCAGAAGAACTACGCCACGGCAATCTTCGGGAAGTGGCACCTGGGGCATCACCCGAAGTTTCTGCCGCTGCAGCACGGCTTCGACGAGTACTTCGGCCTGCCGTATTCCAATGACATGTGGCCGTACCATCCGACCGCCGGGAAGCGCTTCCCGCGACTGCCGCTGATCGAAGGAAACCGGGTCATCGACCCCGAGGTGACCCCCGAAGAACAAACGCAGTTGACCACCTGGTACACCGAGCACGCGGTGGACTTCATTCGCCGCAACAAGGACCGACCGTTCTTCCTCTACGTGCCACACAGCATGGTGCACGTGCCGCTGTTCGTTTCCGACAAATTCAAGGGCAAGTCGCAGCGCGGTCTGTTCGGCGACGTGGTGATGGAAGTCGACTGGTCCGTGGGCCAGATCCTGGACACGATCCGCTCATTGAATCTCGAACGCCACACGCTGGTGATCTTTACCTCCGACAACGGCCCGTGGCTGTCGTACGGAGAGCACGCGGGATCGGCCAAGCCGCTGCGTGAGGGCAAGGGCACGTCGTTCGAAGGCGGTATCCGCGAGCCGACCGTGATGTGGTGGCCCGGACGAATCCCGGCCGGCACGAAGTGCACCGAACTCGCATCGACGATCGACATCCTGCCGACCGTGGCCGCACTGATCGGGGCACGCTTACCGGACCACAAAATCGACGGCAAAGACATTCGGCCGCTGATGTTCGGCGATCCGGGCGCCAAATCCCCTCACGAGGCAATCGTGACCTACTATGCCGGTGGTCAGTTGCAGGCCATCCGGGACCGCCGATGGAAACTCTACTTTCCCCACACGTACCGGACGCTCGCCGGACGCCCCGGAGGCAAAGGGGGAAAGCCCGTGCCGTACTCCAAAGCGAAAATCGGACTCTCCCTGTTCGATCTGCACAACGACATCAGTGAAACGACGAACGTGATCGACAAGTACCCCGAGCAAGCCAGACGGCTGATGGCCCTCGCCGAGCGGTATCGCGACGAGCTCGGCGACACGCTCACCAAACGAAAAGGCAAGGCCATCCGCCCCGCCGGCCGGCTGATGCCCGGCGACGCCGAGCTGAAATGGTGAACCACGCCGCGCCGCCCCACAGCACCGGCTGCGCGTGACCGGTGCGGCCTGCCGGTGGCCCGGTTCGCCACCGGCGCTGAACGCCGGCCCGTGTCACCGAACTTCCGGCCATCGCGTCGCCGGAGTCGGTCGATCCGGAGTCACCGCATACCGTGCCAAGCGATCGCTTCCGTCCAGTCCGGCTGCTTGCGGTCACGGCGCGGCCCGAACGGAATCCACCGCCAGGACCGCCGTCAGATCGGCCAGCGCGGTGAAATACTCGTGAAGCACCTCGACTTCTGCAATCTGCGCTTGCGCCGCCTGTTGTTCCCGCAGATTGACCGCCAACAGGTCGCTGTTCCCCAGTTCGAACCGTCGACGTTCGACGTCCGCCAGCCGCTCCGCCAGCCGCCGCGCCTCACGGACCTGGTCGATCCGCCCCAGCGCGGCCCGCAGTCGTGCGTGCACCGCTTGCACTTCGGCCGCGACCTTGTCGCTCATCATCGTGCGTTTGGCGAGCACCTGGCGGATCTTTGCCTCCGCGGCCGCCAGCTTGCCCCGAGCCTTGCGCCGCTGAACGGGCACCTCGAAGAACACCCCCGCCTCCAGTTCGAACGGCCGTTTGTCACGTTTGCTGGAAGCATGCGGACCAACGTCCTTGGCAGTCCTCACGGCCACTGACAGATCCGGCCGTGTCTCGTTCAGCGCCTGCCGTCGATCGATCTCCAGTTGCTCCCGCAGCGAGCCGAGAATCTGCAGCTCCGGTCGATTCTGCTGCGCGGTCCGCAAATGCTCATCCAGCCGATCGGTGATCGAATCGGTCACTTCGGGGAATTCCGGAATCTGGTCCGCAGTGGGCACGACCGGTCGCCCGTCGGCATCGCGGTAGTACAGAGACAGCTTCACTGCCGTTTCCTGCAACTTCCGGCGTTCCGCCAGCAATTTGGCCTCGCGGGAAGCGATCAGACGCTGGTTGTCGGCCAGCACGGGAGGATCGATCGCGCCGGTCTCCACTTTGCGGCGGATGCCCTCGTTCCGGTTCCGCGCCAATGCCAGCAATCTCTGCGAAATCCGCACGCGGCGCCCGGCCGCCACCCAGTCCCAGTATGCATAGCTGGCGTCCCGGACGAACCCGATCCGCTGCAGGCGGAATTCCGCCGCTGCGATCTGTCGCCCCAGATTCGTCTTCCACAGTTCGGCCCGTCGTGTGTCGATCCCCACGTTGCGCAGCAACGGAACGATGATTCCGCCGTTGAACTCGCCGCCTTCGTCGGTCAATCGCTCCAAGTACCACGGCTGGAAACTGCCGCGACCGATCCGGTAGCCGGCGAACACCGAACCGCCCCAATAGGTCGGCTGCTCCAGCCCCACTCGGTGCCGATACGTTTCGTAGAAACCCAGCGGACCGTTTTCCGACGCCGCCTTTACCTTCAAATCGAAGGCACCGTGGGCTGCCAGATGCTGCCCCTCCGCGATGTCGCGGAGTGCCCGCGCAGCATCCAGCAACGGGAACGCACGGTCCACCGATTCCAGGACAACATCCAGCTCCAATGGTTCGGCCCGCACGTGCGGGATATCCGCGCCGCCCGTCGGAGGGGATCTCGGCTGTTCCCCGGACCTCTGAAAAACCGCTGTCTCCGCCGCTTGCCCCCTGGACAACGGCGTTCCCGCGACGCCGATCCGGCTCCGGCGCGTGGGCCGCCAATCGGAAGCCGCCTCCAAGCGGTCCTCCTCCTGCGGGAACGATTGCTCGAGCGGATCGGTGGGCATCCGGCGGGTGTCTCGAACCACCGCTTGTGCCACCGCGCTCGACGGCGACCGCGCCACAACGTGGGTCGCCATTTCCGCCACGGCAACTTCACGCCCGCCGATCACGGGCTCGGCCGATGACCTGCGTGGAGTGCGGCCGCCGCGACCGGTCCGCGACGCCTCACGTGCGGCGCTTTGCATCTCGGTGACAGCATCGTCGGGGCGCACGGCGACGACCATCGGATGCCGCACCTCGTCCGATCGAGTTTCCTCCCGTGCAGCGGTGTGGATCACGGTGCAGCCGGGAAGGGTCAACGACAGTAGCAGAAGACACAGCCGCAGGCACACGCTGAATCCCGCTTGGAGAGAAGACGACTCCGGGCGTGTCACAGCCGCCGGTTGAAGCAGCGCGACACCACTGCCCATCGGCGCACCCGGCGCCGGTCCGAACCGGCCCGGTCCAGCCGTCTTGATCATCAGAATCCGTACAGTTTCTCCAGCTTTTCCAAGCGGAATGTCTTTAACCGCCGGCGTCGCGTTCACTCAGCAGCCGGTCACTTTTTGCGCTTCGGCAACTTGGGAGTCTTGGAAGGCTGCTCGATTTTCACCGAAGGCGGAAACGCGTTGAAACGCCGCCACAGCTCGAACCACAGCGGAACCTGATCCAGCAGCACCCATCCATTGGCCCGAACCCCCTGCCGCAGGTACCGGCTGCTGGGCCAGGGGCGATCGGTCGGATCCGGCAGCACCAGCACGCGAAAGCGGCCGTTTCCGTCGTCAACCGGATCGACCGATACGACGCGTCCGCCGAACGTCCCCACGGCCACCGCCGGCCAGCCCGTGAATTGAATGGCCGGCCAGCCCTCGAACTGCAGACGGACGTGCCGCCCGGGGCTGACCAACGGCGCGTCGTTTCCATTCAGCCAGATCTGCACGGCACGCTCTTCGGTATCCGGCACGACGGTACAGATCAGTTCACCTTCTTTGAGCAATCGACCGCCGAGGTTGGGTGTCACCTGGACCAGGATCCCATCGAATGGCGCAACGACGCGCTGCGTCTGCTGACGAGCCACTTTGGTCTGGATTTCCAGCAACTCCTTCTGCGCCTTGGACAGTTCAGTAGCCGCCTTGGCCGCATCCGCTTCGGCCTTGGCCACATCGCTGCGGGCCTTGCGCAGAAGCGCGGTCGCGTACTGGATGTCGATGTCGGCCTTGCGCACCTTCACGTCGCGATCGCGCCGCTTGCCTTCCAGATCGTTTTTCGCTGCATCGACGTAGGCTTCCGCCTTGGCCACCTTGGCGACCGCTTCCTTCCATTTCCGCTCGGCTTCCTGAAACTTCAGCTGCGATGCCAGCCCCTCGCGAAAAAGCTGCCGTTGCCGAACGTAGTCGGCTTCCAACTGCGCCAGTGCCGCCAACTGTTCCTGAAGAAACTGCTGTTCCGCCGCCAGCTTCTGCTCCGCAACGGCCACGGCGGCATCGGCCAGCGCCAGCGTCTGTTCCCGAACTTCCTGATAGGCCTGCAACTGCCGCTGGTAGGTCTGCACGATCGTATTCAGCGTCGCCACGTTCCGGTCCGCCGCTTCCACTTGCAGCCGTGCCGCCGCCACCTGGCGTTCCAACGCCGCCTCCTGCTCTTGCAGACGAACCAGGCGTTCCGGATCCAGGTCGCGGATTTCAACGATCAGCTCGCCCTGCGTGACCCGAGCGTTCTCGTAGATGTTCTTGCCCCACCGGACGACGCGTCCTTTCACGGGCGACTCGATGGTCTGAGGGCGCAGCGTCGGGGTATACGCGATGACATTTCCGCTTCCCTTCACCGACTGCTGCCAGGGCGCAAACAGCATCATGATCGAAGTCAGCCCCAGCAACCACAGCAGCCACCGGGCGATGATCCGAACAATACGCGACGTCCGAGCCAGCCGCAGCGCCGGGAGAACGAATTCTCCGTACGCCGTAGGCGACGCCATCGACCGCACTCGCAGTTCGTGTTCCGCCATCGCGTCCGGATCCTGGAAGGCTCCGCCGAAGTCTGCTCACCGGCCGCACCGTCGGCGCGCAATGCCGCCGTGCCGCGGCACCGGTCTCCGCCCGATTACCCCATCGACCGTTCCGGCAGGCCCTCTTGAACAACTCCGGCGGACCTCGGTGGCCGTCCGCGGAAATGACAACCGGCAGGGGATCGGCCGAAAAGCCTCATCACGCACGCTGCGGGCCATTGCCGGTCGTCCTCAAAGAAACGCGACGCGGCGTCAAACCACCGCCACAGCAAAACGGATCGCCTCCGCCGCCGACGCCGCAACCGGCGGGCGCGGTACCGCTCAGCGGTCTGCCGCGGCGCCGTCGTGCACTCCGCGGTCGGCGGCGGTTGCCAGCTCGATCCGTCGATCGCAACGAGCCGCCAGCGACGAACGCCCCGTTACGACCACCATTGTCCACGGGCGGCTTCTGTCCAGAAGGAAGTCCGCCACCGACTGCAGCACCTCGTCGGCCAATCCGTCCAGCGTCCCATCGATCAGCAACAGCCCCGGATTTCCGGCCACCGCGCGCGCGACGGTCAGCAGTCGGGCTTCGCTCTCCGAGAGCGGATCGCCGCCGCTGCTGAGCGGCGTTTCGAGCCCCTGGGGCAACAACAGCACTTCTTCCAGCAGACGAACCCCTTGCAACGCCCAGCGCACCTGCTCCAGCGTCACGTCGCTGCGGCCCAGATGCACGTTCTCCGCCACCGTGCCGGCAAACACCTCCGGCCCCCGGGTCAGCGCGACGCGTCGCCGCAGCACATCCGGACGGCAATCGCGGGGATCGATCCCGTCCACAGTTGCGAACCCCGTTTCAGGTGCCCGTAAACCGAACAACACGTCCAACAGCAGGCTCTTGCCCGCCCCGCTCTTGCCCATCAGTGCGATCCGTTCGCCAGGCTGGATATCGAAGTCCACCGGACAAAGTATGTGCAATCGATGCGGCCCCACGCACGAAAGGTTGCTGGCGCGAACGGCGGCCGGCCCCTCGGGAAAACCGTGCAGCAGCCCCCCCACCGTCTCGGTGGGAAGCCGCGTTATGTGACTGATCTTGTCCAACGACGCCACCAGGTCGTAAAAGCCTTCGAATTCTTTTCCCAGCTTCGTCAGGGCCCCCACGATCATCGCCACGATCAGCTCGGCCGCCACCAGCTGCCCCAGCGTCAACTGGCCATGGATCACCAACCATCCCCCCAGAGCCAGCAACAACGTGCTGGAAACCGCCTGAACCAGCAACGCCGCAATGATCTGCCGCATCAGGATGCGAAAATGCCCGAGCCGCGCGTCCAGGTAACCGAACACCAGCCGGTCCGTGCGGTCCAGCGCATATTCCAGTGCGCCGGCGAATTTGAACGAATGCAGGCAGCGGGCCAGATCCTCCAGCCACGCCGCCGTCTTGTATTTCCATTTCGACTCGCTGATGCTCGTCGCCAGAGCGCCTCGCCCCAGCACGAACACGATCATCGCCAAAGCCGACAGCAGCGCCACGTCGAACGCCAGCAGCGTGGGATGGTAGAACGCCAACACCACCATCCCGACCACGATCGTCAGCACCAGCCCCAGACCGTCCAACAGCAACGACACGATCACCTTCTGCACGGTGACCACGTCGAAGAATCGGTTGGTCAACTCCGGGAGATACTCCTTCCCGAGGTGCTCACAATCCACACTCGGCAGACGAAAACTCAGATCCGCGGCCAGCCGCGCGAACAAGCGGCACTGGATCATTTCCAGCACGTACTTCTCCAACGCGATCAGCGCCCCCTGGAACGCCAGAAACGCAAACAGCATCAGCGCCAGAACCACCACCGGCTGAAAGAATCGGCCGAAGGCCACCGTACTCACCAACGCTTCCACCGCGATCGGCGTCGCCAGTGTCAGCAACCCCGCGACCAGCGCATACACCAGCACGATCGCCACGTCCTGTTTCTCGGACAGCATCAAACGCCATACACGCTGTACCGGATCGCGATCGTACTCCGCATCACCGGCGAAACTCCGCTGAGCCGTGGCCGCATGCAGCAGCACACACCGGATCGGCTCGCCCCCAGGTACCAGATTTCGCAAAGCACGCAACGATACCGGTTGCGGATCCGTTGCCGCCGGATCGCTGCAAACCAGAACCCGCCGCCGGTGCAACCCCGCCGTGCACAGCCATTCCTGACGGTCGGGGAACCAGGTCAGCAGGCGTGCGCCGGCACTGGCCAACGTCTCCACTTCGGCCGCCGTGCAGTCGGTCACCCGACAGCGCAAGCCCAAGCTGCGAGCGGTTTCGGCCAGCCAACGCCACCAGTTCCCTTCGACTGCGCCGGGAAACGTCCGGATGGCTTCATCGAGCGCCTGACGAATCTCCGTCTGCTCGAATTTCAGATCCATCGAGGCCAACACGGCCTGCAGAGCGTGGACGGCCTCGTCGGTCCAGTGCACCGGTGGCTGGTTCATGGCCCAGAAGTGCGCGCGGTCCAAAAGGGTGAAGCGGACGAGGAAAGGCAGGTCATACGAAGCAGGCCGCACAGCCGCTCAACGTGTGGTCGGGCAGTATCGCCCCACCGGTCCGACGTGACAACACCGGTTCGCACCAGCCGTCCCACATCCAACGACGTCGCCACGGACGGCCCGTCGGGTTCTTCAGTGAGACGTCCCGTTCGCAAGCGGCGCACGGCGGGCCGATCGCCGCGCTCCCCGGATCCGGCGCCCGGCACCTCCGTCCCCACCTCACGGAATCAGAAAGAAACCACCACCGGTTTTCGCCGCGAGTTCCCGAAGCAGCGATCGCGCATCACGGTGCTCGAGCAGCTTGCGGTACTTCCCTGTCCCCAGCAGTCGGCGCGCCTCCGAAAGCCTGCCGGCATCGATCAACTCGTTCGCACGCCGCCATTCCGCCGGCAACTCCTCGTGAAACGCGAAGGTGTGGATCACGGTCCGCCCCGTCGGCAGCGCCGCCACCTCCTCCTGAACACGCCGCTGGAAACTGCCGTCGGTCAGGAAGAACACCGCGTCGGGCTTCAGCGACAGCGCCAGCCGGAGGGCCTCGGTCGGTTCCGTTCCCCCCTCTGCCCGCACCTGATGGACCCACGTCAGAAACCGCAGCTTGTTGCCGGTGGTGGCTGCTTGCATCGAGCGAGCCGGCATGGGAATCGGCTGCTGATTGAAAAAGACGATGAAAAACTCGTGTTCCGGCCCCATCGGCTGCAGCGACTTGACCAACTCCAGCTTCACGCGAATGAATCGTGTCTTGGCCGGCCCCGGATACGGATGATTCATGCTCTTGGAACAATCCAGCACATAGACGAAGCGCCGCCCCGCTGCCCTTCGACCAAAAAAACCGATCCCCGTCCCGTCGCCGTCCCCCGCACCATGCGCCGGTCCGACTTCTCCCCGCAGGTCGTCCCCGCTTGCCGCCAGCGAAGGCGACGCCGGGCCCACGTGTTCCAACCAATCCCACCGGCTGCCGCGGTGCGCCAGAACTTCCGCAACCCGGCGTTCCGCCGCCGCCAGATTCGGACGAACGTCCGGAACAGACACAGAGACTCCCGCCCGCGACGAACCCGCACGGCTCGCCGACTTCCCGACCCCCTCCGACGAGTCGACCGTCCATCGCTCCGGCAACGGCGGCTGCAACTCTGCGGCGGCCGCCCAGCGACTCGAAAGGTGGACCTCCCTTGCAGAACCTCCGCCGGTGAACGACCAGCAGGCCAAAGCGGCCAGCAAAATCCCGTGCAGCACCGTCGACACACAGACGGCAGCCGTCCAACGGCGATGAGAGGAAGACGGCCGCCCGGCATCGACTTCTGCCGCAGGTCGCTCGACCGGCGCCGTCGGTCGCTCGATGCCCGCGGCGTTCCGTGATCCGGCGATACGGTCGGCCGCACGGCGCAAACAATGTGGTCCCCGCCGGTCACCGCCTCCGGCGTGCGGCCGCCTCGCCCGACTCGAATGCCCCGTCCGGCTCATGACCCGCTCGTCACCGCCTGTCCGATCGCGTCACACCGCGATCGGCCCACACGCTGGAAACCACACACCAGAACTGAACACCGCCAACCGCGACGCCCGTCGCCCGGCGTGCATAGCCGCCCAACGCCCATTGTAGCCGCACCGCCTGTCCGGCATCACCAATGCCCGGCGCGCGTCCACAGAAAAGCCCACGTGAATGGCACCGGTGATGGTCATGTGGAGCGTGCGGAAAAACGCGGTTCGTCGGCGCGTCGGCCGGACCGGCCGCTTTGCTGCGGCACGGCGTCTCGTTTAGCATATGGCCTCTTACGGCCGACAGCCGACCTGCACGCCACGGCGTCGCGCGGCGATTTCGCCTGCGGTCGGACTGTCGCGCCCAAGCATGGCCGCCCACTGTGGCCCGTCTTTTCCGTGCATGGTCCCACGCTTCAGCTAAAACCAAAGGACTTCGATCGATCCATGAAAGCCGTCGCGGTCACTCCTCCCAAACCCAACAGCGTCCATCTCCGCGAGATCCCCGAGCCGCGGATCACCCGCGACCACGAAGTGCTCGTACGCGTCCTGAAAATCGGCGTCGATGCGACCGATCGCGAGATCAACGAAGGTCTGTACGGGAACCCTCCCCCGGGCGACGACTATCTGATTCTGGGCCACGAATGCTTCGGCCAGGTCGAGGCGGTCGGTCCTGCGGTGACGCACGTGCAGCCGGGGGACCTCGTCACGTGCACCGTTCGCCGGCCCGGAAATTCGCTGTACGACCTGATCGGCCGCAACGACATCACCAGTGAAACGACGTACTACGAACGCGGCATCAATCTGCTGCACGGCTTCCTGACCGAGTACTTCGTCGACGAAGCGCAGTACATCGTCAAGATCCCACCCGGGCTCGCACACCTGCACGTGCTGGCCGAACCGATGAGCTGTGCCGCGAAGGCCATCGAGCAGGTCTTCGAGGCACAGCGGCGGCTGCAGATCTGGGACCCCAAGGTCGCCTACGTCCTGGGGGCCGGCCAGATCGGGCTGCTCTCCACGCTGATCCTCCGCCTGCTGGGGCTGGAGGTGTACACGCTCGCACGGACCGAACCTCCCTGCCTGAAGGCCGAAATCGCCGAAGGTTACGGCGCGCACTACGTCAGCACACGACAGACCAGCCTGGAGGAACTCGCCAGGCAGACCGGGCGGCCGGACATCATCGTCGAAGCCACCGGCGCCAGCGCGATGGCCTTCAAGGCCATGGAAGTACTCAACCTCAACGGAGCGATGGTCTGGACCAGCGTGACCGGTGGCGAACGGTACGTCGAAGTGCCATCCAACCGCATCAATCTGGAATGGGTGCTGGGCAACAAGTTGCTGCTCGGTTCCGTCAACGGCAATGCGCGGCACTTCGAGCAGGGCATCCGCTACCTCTCGCAGGCGGAACTCACATATCCGGGGGTCACCGAACGGATTCTGACGCATCCGGTCGACGGCCTGGAGAACTACGGCGAGATGATGCGGCTGCTCGTCGAAGAACCGACCGCATTGAAGGTTTATGTGAACGTGGCCGAGCCGCGCGACATCCGGACCGAAACGGCCTCCACAACCGCCGCAACGTGAACGCAGTGCCCGCACGAAGTTCGCCGTGCCCGCCACGGTCGGGCTCCCCACGAGTGCCGGGACGATCCGCGGTGCCGCGTGGCCGTGAGCCGTCCACGGTTTCCCACACCAGCCGAGGTGAACCGCGATGACGACGCCCCGCCTTTCGCCGATCGCCCGCATCCCGCGGTGGCTGGGACTGCTCTGGGCCGTCCTGCCGGTGCTCGGCGTCACTCCCGATGCACTCGCCCAGCGAGGACTGACCGAAATCCCCGACCCCGACCCCGAGGTGGAACACCGCGCCCTGAAAACCGATCCCCGCTTCCGCATCGAGCTGTTCGCCGCCGAACCGCTGGTTCGCAAGCCCATCAACATGAACTGGGACGAACGCGGCCGGCTGTGGGTAGCCAGCAGCACCGTTTACCCCCACATCAAACCGGGACAGGAAGCCAACGATCGGATTTACGTGCTCGAAGACACCGACGGCGACGGCAAGGCCGACAAATCCACGGTGTTCGCCGAGAGCCTGCTGATCCCGACGCTGATCATTCCCGGTCACGGCGGCGCGTACGTCGGCAACTCCACCGAACTGCTGTTCCTCAAGGACACCAACGGCGACGGCCGGGCCGACCTGCGCAGGATCGTCCTCTCCGGATTCGGCACCGAAGACACGCACCACATCATCCACACCCCGCGATGGGGCCCCGATGGCCGGCTCTATTTCAACCAGTCGATCTACATCCACAGCCACGTCGAGACGCCGTTCGGACCGCGCCGCCTGGCCGGCGGAGGCGTGTGGCGGTTCCAGACCGATTCCTCCCGGTTGGAAGTCTTCTGCCGCGGCCTGGTCAATCCATGGGGCCATGCCTTCGACCGCTGGGGACAGTCCTTCCTCACCGACGGAGCGGGTAGCCAAGGCATCCACTACGCCTTCCCGGATGTGGCGTTCTTCACCGCCGTCGGCGTGACGCGGACGATGCCGGGACTGAATCCCGGCCAACCGAAACAGTGCGGACTCGAGTTTCTCTCCGGACGTCACATCCCCGCGGAACTCCGAGGGCATCTGGTCACCTGTGATTTCCGCGGCAACCGCATCAACCGCTTCGCCCTGGCCGACTCCGGCGCAGGATACATCTCCACACAGCAAAGCGATCTGGTGTGGACCGACCACGTGGCCTTCCGCCCGGTCGACGTGAAGATGGGCCCCGACGGTGCGCTGTACATCGCCGACTGGTACAACCCGATCATCCAGCACGGCGAGGTCGACTTCCGCGATCCCCGCCGCGACCACGAACACGGACGCATCTGGCGGCTGACGGCGATTGGTCGCCCCACCTTGCCGAAGCGGCCATGGGATGCGGCATCCACTGCCGAACTGCTCGCCGCCCTCACCGCCCCCGAACAATGGACCCGCGATCAGGCCCGGCGATTGCTCAGCGAGCGAGGCCCCGAGGCCGTCGTGCCCCAACTGGCGGCGTGGCTGCGTGACATCGCTCCGGACGACCCGGACCGTGAACACCACCGACTGGAAGCCCTGTGGCTGTATCAGGCGTGGGACCGCCCCAACTGGGACCTGCTGGAGCAGGTGCTGAAAAGCGAACGCGGCCAGGCCAGGGCCGCTGCGGTGCGCGTGTTGCGAGACTGGGCGGATCGCCACCCCGATCCACTGAGCATTCTGCGGCGCACGATCGGGGACGCGTACCCGCGCGTCCGGCTCGAGACGTTGCACGTGCTGCGACGGGTGCACACGGCGGATGCCGCCGCCCTTGCCTTAAGCGTGCTCGAGCACCCCATGGACGACTTCCTCGATTACGCTCTTTGGTTCACCATTCGCGACCTGGCGGACGTGTGGCAACCGGCGATCGCCCGCAAACCCGATCTGTTCGGCGACGACGTGGGCAGGTGGCTGTACGTGCTGTCGGCCGTTCCGGACCCGACGCTGACCGCCTTGCTGGCGGATCACTTCCGCAATGGCCGCGTTCCGAAGTCGCACGAACGCGCCGCAATCGAGCGGCTGGCCTTGCTCGGCGGTCCTGCCGAACTGACGCTGATCTTCGAACGCGTCCTCACCGGAGACACGCCGCCAGACGTGCTGCGGGCTCTGGAGCGTCGCCCGGTGAATCCGGCTCCGCTCATCGAGCACCTCCGGCGACTGCTCGCTGGTCCACCGGAACAACGAATCGCTGCCGTGCGGCTCGCGGGATCCTGGAACGTCACCGCGTTGCTGGACGATCTCCGCGCACTGGCGGCCAATCCGGAAGCGCCCGCCGGCGTGCGTCGCGCCGCCGTCGCAGCGATCGGGCGTCTGAAAGGCGACGCCGCGAGACGGACACTGGAATCGCTCAGCGAACCGCCGCACCCGTTGCGTCTGCGATTGTGGGCAGCGAGCGCATTGGCGGCGCACGACGTGAATTCGGCTGCCGACCGATTCGTCGAAGTGTGTGCGCAGATCCGGGTCGTTGCGACGGAGGACCAGGCCGAGGGCACCGAGGACGCCGTACCGCAGGCAGAGGTTGCCGAAGCCTTCACCGCCTTCCTCCAACGCAAAGGCGGCGTGGCGGCACTGACACGGGCCCTCCAAGACCGGCGGATCCCCGCCGCGGTGGCAAATATCGGTATCCGGCAGCTCTCCGGCGTCAAAGGAAACACGCGGTCGCTGACCGCCGCCCTGGAAAAGGCCGGCCGACTGCAACCGATCCGCGCCGAACTGACGCCGCGGGAACTGCGCCGGCTGGCGTTCGAAGTCCGGCGCTATGGCAACCCCGCTCGCGGGGAAATGATCTTTCGCCGGGAAAAGCTGGCGTGTCTGAAATGCCACGCGATCGCCGGAGCGGGCGGGCAGGTCGGCCCCGACCTGCTCAGTATCGGAGCCAGCGCGCCGGTCGACTACATCATCGAATCGCTGCTCAATCCGTCCAAAAAGATCAAAGAGGGCTATCACACCACGACGATCGCCACCACCGACGGCCAGGTCATCAACGGCCGGGTGATCCGCAAGACCGACACCGAAGTCGTCCTGCGGGATCAGAATGACAACGAAATCCGCGTGCCGCGCGACCAGATCGAAGCCGAACAGGTGAACCCGAAGTCGCTGATGCCCGACCGCCTGACCGCGGACTTGACGCACGACGAATTCATCGACCTGGTCGCGTTCCTCAGCAGCCTGGGGAAATCCGGCAGCGGCTTCGTCGTCCCCAACGAACGCTACGTCCGCCGGTGGGAGTACTGCGACCACAACGCCGCGGTGAACGACGCCATCCGCCATCACGGCCCGGATTATCCGGCACGTCCGGACGCCAAGCTCCCCTGGCGGCCAGTCTATGCCAAAGTCAACGGGGAACTCCCGCTACAGGGTATCCCGTTCCAGGGGAACATCGGCGGGCGGCACTACCAGTACCTGCGGTTCGCCGTCCGCGTGATTCAGCCCGGACCGTTCAAACTGGTCTTCAACGATCCGACGGGGTTGCGCATCTGGGTCGGAACCAGAGAAGTGCCCGCCGCGGAAGAAGTGCAGCTCGACCTGCCCCGCGGCACGCACACCGTGACCATCGCCAGCGAGAGCCGATTGCGCAACATGAAGCCGCTTCGCGTCGAAGTGCGGCACATCCGCGGATCGTCCGGGCAGGTCGAGCCGGTCAGCGGCAAATGACGCCTCGCCCATCCGGCCCTCCCGGAATCCCCACCGCATTCGGAGCGGACGCCGTCACCGCACGCGTCCCGTCCCGGACCCACCGAAGCCTGTGCGTCGCAGGGAGCTCACACGTCCATGGCCAGTGTTCGACCGCCCTACCTGGTGGCGTTGATGCAGGAACTGATCGAAAAGGGACGCACCCTGGCGCCCGAACGGCGTGCGCGCCACCGCGACGTCATCCTGCAATCGCGCACACCTGACGGCGGCTTCCGCGGCCGCGAGGGGCATTCCGACCTGTACTACACCAGCTTCGCGCTGCGCGGTCTGGTCACGGTCGGCGACACGGCCGGTTTCGACGAAACCGCCTCGTTCCTTCGCACCCACGAGCCCTCGCAACTGTCGGTGGTCGACGTACTGAGCTGGTTGTCGTCCGCCGCCCTGCTGGAACTGGTCACAGGTGAGTCGATCGCCGAAGACACCGATGCGCTGGCGGCGCGGCTGACGGAACGTTTCGAGTCGCTCCGAACCCCTGAAGGCGGCTACGCGCGGACCCAAGGTGCGCAGGCCAGCACCTATCAGTCGTTCCTGGTCTGGCTCGCCTACCAACTGCTGGGACTGACCGTCCCGCACCCCACGCGGCTGTGCGACTTCTTTCTGGGCCGGCTCCGTGACGACGGCGGTTTCGCCGAATTCACGGTGATGAAAAGATCCGGAACCAACCCCACCGCTGCTGCCGTCGCCGTGCTCGCGCACCACGATGCCCTGACCACCGACGTCTGCGCCCGCGTGCGAGGCTTCCTGGAATCGGTGGCCGCGCCCGAAGGCGGCTTTCGGGCCAACAGCCGTGTCCCGATTGCCGATGCCCTGTCGTCGTTCACGGGCTTTCTCACCGCCCGCAGC
>RFHO01000289.1 GCA_003696385.1 Planctomycetota bacterium
GTTGCGCGAGTCGGTGGCGGTCCGTTCCGTACAACCATTGCCCGTCACTCGACTGCACTTCCCACAGCACGACCGACGTTTCCGGGGGTTCCGGGAGGTCCGGCGGCAATGCAAAGAACAAGGGTTGCCGCGTGTTCGCGTCCGTCGAGCCCAGCCGCCGGCCGGTTGCCAGATCCTCGGCACCGTCGCTCTCGCCACGCTGGCCACGGCGCACGGCGACGACCGTCCGCGTCGTCAGTCGCCCGCCCGCGTCCCTGGTCACGGCCACACAGCCCGGCCGCGGCCGGTCGAACGCGAAGAACAGCGGCGGCGGAAACACGTCCCATCCGCTCGCCTCGCCCTGCTGAGGTCCCCCGATGTCTTCGCCGCGCCAGGATTCCGCCGTCTCCCGTTCGTCCCTGACCTGCCGGACGCTCCCGGCAGGATCGCCGAAAGCCGCCGCACCGTAAACGGGAACGGGCAGAACCACTCGGCGATCCGTCAGGTCGAGCCGGTACATGATCTGGTTGTAGTCATAGCGAGGCGTGGCCGTCGGGCTTTTCGAAAATGCTCGCGTATAGGTGCCTTCGAAGTAGATCGTCCGCCCCCTGTCTTCATCGAAGAACGGGTGATGCTTGGGGTTATAGAAGCTGTAACCCTCGTGCGTCACGATCCGCACGGCATACACCCATGGCCCCACGGGCGTGTCGGCCTCCGCGAACCAGACGTCCCCGAGAAAAGACGACCGTCCGCCGACCTCCGTCGCGATCATCACGTATCGTCGGCGAAAGTGATTGAAATAGACCGACCCCGCGTGGGCGGCAACCGGGCGGCCGCTGTCCACATCCCGCAGCGCCAGGAGCTCCTGTCCGGCCGCCAGCCGTCCCCGCCGGCGCCACCGCGTCTGCATCCGCGGCTGGTGAGGCGGCACCGACCGACGCCATCGGTACCACACAGCGTCCTTCTCGACATCGATCCGCAATGAACCGTCTTCCGGCGCCCGCTCCGCCGCCGCTCCGTCGCTGCCTGGCAACTGACAGGAGAACCGCTCGTATTGCCGCAGGTCCTGCAACGCGGCCAGCGTGGCGGGCACACGCAGCAGCGGATACGGTTTCGCGAAGTACACGCGCCGGACGCCATCGGCGTCGGTTCTCATCAACGGGTGGCCTCCCGGATACGCCGTTTCGTTCGGAGGGAAATCGCACAAGTGGCGAAACACGCCGGCGCGGTCGTCGAACACGCACAGCCCGTGGTGGTACACCGTCAGCGGCGGTTTGACCTTCACATAATGCGCGACCAGCCGCAGACACCCGTTTTCGTCGGGCACGACGACCAACCCGTTGATCCAAGTCGGCCCTTCGCCCGGCATCCGCGCCATCGGACGGACGAAGCCGCTATCGTCGGTGAAGTAGCGCAGGCGGACGCCTTCTGCCGGCGACAGACCGCCCTGGCCCGGCAGCTCGGAAACGGCTCCGGACACATGGAAATTCCCCAGCGGATGGCCCGGCCGATTCGTGTCGCCCCAGAACCAGTACACGCGGCCGCGGTATGGCGCACAGACGACGCTGTCCTGACCGAATACCTTCGCATTCAGCAGCGGCGGGACGTCGGGTGTCGGCAGCCCCAGCAACACCGAGTCGCGATAAATGCCCGCTCCAGTGACGCGATACAGGCGTTCCGCGATGTTCCGCCGCCGCACCCGCAACGTCGCCCGACCGCCGGGACGCACCTGCAACGCCACGCCGCGAAATCCGAAGCCGTCCGCGGGAAACTCGTACCCGTGACTGCGAACGTGGAAAAAGACGCGCTGGTTCATCAACCCCGGCTCGTGAAAGGCCACGTTGCCGGCCGAATCCGTCACGTAACGGATGTGATTGACCGTCGACAGCTCGACCAACGGAACACCGCGCCCGGTCTGCTCATCGACGACGCGAATGTGAAAGTACGGCGAGGTCGCCGTCAGCAGACCCCACAGAAGTATGTGGCTCACGTGCGCCGAATACATGCGACCGTTTCCTGTTCGATCAAGGGGCGTCGCGCCGGAAACGGCGCGGGCGAACCGGCCGATTTCACCCGTGCAGTCCGTTGCGGCAGATTTCGCGGAACCGGCTGCGCGGCGGAGGCCAGGCCTTCCGCGGACCGACGGCCGAGGGTGGCCGCCGCACCGCCGCACGGCAACGTGACGACCCGCGACATCAGTGGTTGGTACAGAATTCCACGGAGTTCAGCAGCGCCCAGAACACGTCGCCGAAGACACGAGGACGTTCGCCCGGCGGCACATCGGCCAGAGCCTGCTTGATCGCCTGCCATTCGGCCGCCGTCGCAGGGCGTGAAAACGCCGACCAGAACAACGCATCCACCCGCTGGCGATCGGTGAGTCCGGGAAGCTCCAGAACGGCGCGAAGGGTGCGGCTGCGCTGCGGATCGGTGGCTTCGTCCATCGCCCTGCCGTTCATCAGCAGCAGCGCCTGCAGGATGGTTCGCTGCCGGTCTTCCAGATTCAACGACTGACCGCCAAACACCTGCAGAAAACGCTGGCGGGGCGTATTCAACCGGACGAATTCATCCAGCGTAGCCACGGCGTCGTACGCTCCCGTCGCGATGGCCAGACTGTCGTACAGTTGACCGCCGGAGAGCGGTCGGACGGCCATCCGCGCGAAGTTTCGCACGGCCTGTTCATCGGCATCGACCGCGGCCCCGCTCACCTCCGACGACCGCTGATACGCTTCGCTCAGCACCAACGCCCGCACAATGGTCCGCAAGTCGTAGCGGTGCTCGCGGACCCCTTCGGCCAACGCGGCCAGAACGTCCGGAACGACAGGCGGATTGTGCTCGCTGAAGTCATCCACCGGCTCCACCAGGCCACGCCCGAAGAGCATCGCCCAGATGCGGTTGGCAATTGCGCGAGCGAATTGGAAATTGTGCTCGGACGTCACCCAGCGCGCCAGTCGTTCGTTCGCCGGCAGGTGCGGCTCGGTGGCATCCGGCACGGGCCACGGAAAACGGGCCTCCACAACGCGATCCGAATTGGGGATGTGGATCGTCGGCACGCGTGCACCGGTGGATCCGGTCGTTCCAGCGCGTCCGGCAGCATTGTCGGCGAAGAACGCGGCCACGGCCCAGAAGTCGGTCTGGCTCCAGCGGTCGAACGGATGATCGTGGCATTGTGCACAATCCAGCCGAATGCCCAGAAAGGCCCGGAACGTGGCTCGGGTGAGTTTTGCGGGGTCGAAGCGTTTGGTTTCGAAGAACGGAGCGGGTGAAGCGCGGAGCGCCGCGGGGCCGTCCGCGACGGACTCGTCGCGAGCCGCCCGGTCGGCGGTCAGGACGCGATAGACGATACGGTCGTAGGGCTGGCCGGATCGGATCTCGCCCTCCAGCCACAAGGTGAACGGCGGCACGGAGGAGCGCCGCTGCGGATCCTTGTCCGCTTCCGGGATCATGATTTGCTGCAGCAGGAAAGCCAACTGGGTGACGAAACCCGGACCTCGCAGCAACCGATCAACGAGCTTACGGCGTTTGGCCGGATCCGCGGAGGCCACGAACTGCCGGGCCACGGCGGCCGGCGGAATCCGCCCGGTCAGATCCAGATAGACCCGCCGAACGAACGTCGCGTCGTCGCAGCGGGGGGCGGGACGAATGCCGTGTGTTCGCCAGTGTTCCAGCAACAACCGGTCGATCCGCTGGCTCAGCGGGTCGGTCACGTCCCGGGCCGGAACGGAGGGCTCGGCCGAGCAAACCGCCGATACGATGACGAGCCACAGGATCAGAAAAGCATGCCCGCCCCAGTGGCCGAACGGCGCTGCGAAGAAGTGCCGGTGCGGGTACGGCGGTATCGGACACTTCATCTGCGGATCCTCGAAACGGACGAACGGCTGTCGCGCCGTGCGAAAGGGATCGTGGATTTATCAACGGGCTGCCGAAACTTTATGATGGTTCGGCACGGACCGGAATCCAAGTCACGGTCCGGCTGCGCAGCGTGTAAAGACGCCGGTCAGCGGCCGGCGCGGTTGTGCGGCTCACAGCGGCTCGAGCCGGCACGCCGTGTGCGGATCGCATCGCGTGCGCTCAAGCGGGCCGGTGCATCGGCGAATCGTCCGCAGGCATGGATGGGCGGCGGGACGGAACCGATCGGAGGAATCGGGAGCCGGTGAATCGCCGCGCGACGCAGGGAACCGATTCGTACCCCGGTACGACGTGGGACATGTCGAAATGCGGCCAGTCCAGGAAGCACCGGTGTTTCGGCGGTTGCGGCGACGTGCCGGGCACCCGCGTCGGCGTGGTGCCAGCACAGTCGACTA
>RFHO01000290.1 GCA_003696385.1 Planctomycetota bacterium
CCTTTGGCCGGAGGATCGACCCGTCGGACCGATTCCTCAGGTACAGCAGCAGAACCGACAGATCCGCCGGCGTGATTCCGCTGACGCGGGACGCCTGGCCGAGGGTTCGGGGGCGGATCCTGCCAAGCTTTTCGCGGGCTTCCATCCGCAGTTGCGGTACCGCCGCAAAGTCGAACGATTCCGGGATGCGAACGCCTTCGATGTTCGCCTGCCGTTTGATCTCGGTCATTTGCCGGCGGATGTATCCGGCATACTTGACTTCGATCTCGACCTGTCGCCGGGCTGCGCGGCTCACTTGAAGGGCCGAGACCTCCGGGTCGATCCGGCACAAAGTCTCCCAATCGACCTCGGGGCGCCGCAGCAGTTCCTCCAATGTCCGTCCCTCGTGGCGGCGCGTGCCCAACAGTTGCCGGGCTCGCGCGATTTCCTGCTCCAGTTGCGCAAGCCGACGCACCCGCTCGGCGCAGACCAGCCCCAGCCGCCGGCCGATCGGCGTCAACCGGCGGTCGGCGTTGTCCTGCCGCAACAGCAGACGGTACTCGGCGCGCGATGTGAACATGCGGTATGGTTCGTCCACGCCCTTGGTCACGAGATCGTCGATCAACACGCCGAGGTACGCCTGGCTGCGGTCGAGGACAAGCGGTTCGCGGCCCAGCACGAGCAGTGCCGCGTTGATGCCAGCCATCAGGCCTTGGCCGGCGGCCTCCTCGTATCCCGTCGTCCCGTTGATCTGACCGGCGAAGAACAAGCCGTCGATCCGCTTGGTCTCCAGCGACGGCTTCAACTGCGTCGGCGGCGCGTAGTCGTATTCGACCGCATAGCCGTATCGCATGATCTGGGCGTCTTCCAAGCCCGGGATCAGACGGATCATCGCGTCCTGGACGTCGCGCGGAAGGCTGGTGGAGATCCCGTTGCAGTAGTACTCCAGCGTTTGGCGACCTTCCGGCTCCAGAAAGATCTGATGGGCCTCGCGTTCGGCGAACCGGACGACCTTGTCTTCAATGGACGGACAGTAACGCGGCCCTGTCGATCGGATCTGGCCGCTGTACATCGGCGCCCGATGCAGGTTCCTGCGGATCAGTTCGTGCACCTCCGGCGTGGTCGCCGTGATGTAGCAGGGCATCTGTGGCTGCGTGATGCGATCGGTGAGGAACGAAAACGGTTGCGGATCATCGTCGCCCGGCTGCTCCTGAAGCCGCCGGAAGTCGATCGTGCGGCCATTGAGGCGGGCGGGTGTGCCCGTTTTGAAACGGGCCAGCCGGAAGCCGAGCCGCGTGAGACAGCGGGACAGTGCACTGGTGGTGCCTTCGCCCGCGCGGCCTCCCAGCGTCTTCGCTTCGCCGGTGTGCATGATCGCCTGCAGGAACGTGCCGGTAGTGAGAACGACCGCCCGGGCCCGATAGACGGCATCACCGCGCACCCGCACCCCCGTGGCACGCGAACCGTCGACGAGGATTTCTTCGACGATTTCCTGCCGCAGGGTGACGTTCGGTTGTTCTTCGATGAACTGTTTCACCCAGAACTGGTAGGCTTTCTTATCGGCCTGAGCCCGCGGGCTGTGCATCGCTGGCCCCTTGGCCCGATTGAGCATCCGGAACTGGATGCCGGTCGCGTCGATGGCTCGACCCATCACCCCGCCCAGAGCGTCGATTTCGCGGACGATCTGGCCCTTGGCAACACCGCCTATGGCCGGGTTGCAGCTCATCTGAGCCACCGTGTCGCAATTCATCGTCAACAGCGCCGTGCGCGCGCCCATCCGCGCGGCCGCCAGCGCCGCCTCGCAGCCGGCATGACCGGCTCCGACCACCACGACGTCGTAATCGTATACGCAGTTGGACATCACCAACTCTCTCGAGCTATCGACCGTCCGCCGACGGACGCGGCGTTGTTCGCCGATGTGGTCCGCATGGCCACACTCGCCACACCGCGGCCCATTGCACATCATACTGGCGCGATCCCGACACCAGAGGCGATGGGTCGCACACGGGCGGCGCGGCGGCGGCCGGTACCATCCGAACTCTATCGGCACAAATCTGGGGCAACGGGGCCTGCGGATCCGCCCACAGGGGGACGGCACCCACGGAAATGGAGCCAGGCAGCATCGATGAGAATGCCACTTCGGCACGTACTCAGCATCGTTCAGGTCGGCGTATCGACGCTGCTGGTCGCCGTGCTGGTGTACTGGATGCGCGCCCAACAGGGCGACCTGTTCGACCGTTTCTGGGAGACACCGAAAGCCTGGCCATGGCTCGGCGCCGGCTTTCTGGCGGCGTTGGTTGCCGTGCTCTGCACATTCCTGCGGTGGTACCTGCTCGTTGTGGCTTTGGGCGTGGATTTTACCCTCGGCGACGCGCTCCGGCTCGGCTTCCTCGGATACTTCTGCAATTTCTTTGCGGTCAGCAGCGTCGGCGGCGACGTTTTCAAGGCCGTGCTTGTGGCGCGGGAGAATCCGGGCCGCCGCGTCGAAGTCGTGGCATCGATCGCCGTGGACCGCATCGTCGGTTTGTACGGGCTGCTGTTGTTCTTCATAGCTGTGTACTGGTCGACCGACACGGTTTTCACACGAGTGGGCACCGTCCGCGCCATTGCCGACACGGTGCTGATGTTGGCCGCGGGAGCTACGATCAGCGGTGGCGCCGTACTACTGGGAGCGGGTGGGCTGGCCCGGCGCTGGGATCGCCGCGGCGAAGCGAACTTTGCGGCAACGGTTGTGCTGCGCCTTTTCCACGCTCTGCGACTGTACCGCTATCGACCGCTGGTGCTGGTCATGGCCGTGCTGCTGAGCGTCATCGTACACGGCAGCCTGTCCGCCAGCTTCTACTTTTCGGCCCGCGGGTTGGCGGCGCCACATCCCGATTTCGCCGCGCATTGTGTCCTCGTACCGCTGGCGATGCTCGTCGGCTCCTTGCCCCTGACGCTGAATGGCATCGGTGCTCTCGAAGGCGCCGTCGAATACCTCTATTCGATCTGCCCGCCAAGCCCGCAGCCTATTCCCGCCGGCCAAGGGCTTCTGGTTTGCCTGGCCTACCGGCTGTTCACTGTGGCAACGGCGCTACTGGGGGCCTGGTACTACATCGGTGCGCGGCGC